>JBDTSU010000441.1:0-3159 GCA_039930965.1 Betaproteobacteria bacterium | reverse complement strand
CTTGCGGAACTTGTCGAACGCCATGTCGAGCTGGCCTTGCTGCTGGAACGCGAGGCCCAGCATGCGGTTCGATTCGGCGCCGGCCGCTTCGGATTGTTCCTTGCCACGCTCGGTCATCAGGAAGCGCTTGGTGGTCAGCAACAGGTGTCCGATCACCAGCAGCGCAGCTGGCAGCATCAGTTTTACCCAGATGCCGGGGCCCATCATCAGCGCGAAGTGCGTACCCAGCAACGCCACAAAGATCAGCAGCGTGAACATCGCCGCGGGACCGGCGCGCAGCTTCGGCAGCACCACCACCAGGTACACGGTCACCAGCACAAACATGAGCAGCGAGACCCACAGGGTCCAGCCCGGGGTACGGAAAAACTGCTCTTTCAGGATGCTCGATACCGAGTGGGCGAGTGCCTCCACCGGCGTCAGGGCGCCGATCGGCGTCACCTGGATCGCGCCCACGCCGGCGGCGGTCGCGCCGATCAGGACGATCTTGTCCTTGTATTTCTCCGCGGGAATCTTGCCGCTCAAGACATCGAAAAACGAATCGATCGGGATGGCCGGACGCTCACCGACATTCTTGTAGTAGTACGGGCGCATCAGGGCGTGTTCATCGGTAAGGATGCGCAGGTTGCCAAGCGACACGCTCTCGCCCAGGTTGACGCGAATGTCCTTGGGCGCGAGGTTGAGGCTCTTCGCCGCCATGACCATCGCCAGCGACGGGTACTGCTTGCCGAAATAGTCGACGACGGTGATGTCCTGGCGCACGCCACCGTCACGATCGAGATTGGGACTCAGGTGGCCGATACCGGCGGCGACCGAGCCGAGTTGCTCGATGGGCAGGTTGGGATTGGGCGCCGCATAGACAAATTCGCCACCGGCACTGCTGAAGCCGCCGATGGCGCTGCGGGTAATGTATTCGGGCAGTGCCTGGTCGGGCTTGCCGACCGGCGGATCGAAGGTGGTATCGAACAGTGATGGCAGCACCACGTTGCCGGCTTTCTGGATGCTGTCCGCCAGACGGCGATCGGTGTTCAGCGCCTGTTCGGCCTCGTTCAGTACCGCCCCGATCTGCGCCAGCTCAGCGCTTGCGGTAGTCGCCTGCATGGGCACGGCGACGGTCGGCGCGCCGGGTTTGGCCGGCGGCGCGACCACCGGCGCCGGTACCGGCTCGGCGGCCGGCGCATTGGACTTGTTGTATATCTCCAGCATCTTGGTCACGTATAACAGGCCGGGATCCTGTTGCGGTTCGAAAAAGAACACGGTATTGCCGATGACCTTCGCCTTGGCGCCGGCGAGTTTGTCGATCATCGCCGCGTGCACGTCGCGCGGCCACGGCCAGCGGCCGATGTTGGCGATGGACTGGTCGTCGATCGCGATCACCGCCACTTTGTCGGAGGGCTGCTTGGAAGTCAGCTGGACGCCCCAGTCGTACGCCTTGGTTTCCAGGCCGCCAAAGAACCCGGTCACGAGGCTGAGGATAAGAATCGCGATTGCGATGACCAGTCCGAAGAACCAGTCCGCTGCCCAAAACCCTGACTTTTTCATTCTCTCCCCTTGCCGCAGGCGCGGCGAGAATTATGTAATGGCAGCGATTGTAGCAAGAAAGCAAAAGCCCCTCACTACCGCAATCAAGCGATAGAAAACCGTCACGCACGGCGTAACGGTTTGATTTGACGGGTGTGTTCCTGCGGGCGACGCGTCAGGACCCGAACAATGCCCCCACCGCGAGGCCATGATCGGCGGCGAATTCCGCGGCGGACAGCTTCTTTCCGTCCTCGTGCTTGAGTTTGCCGATCTCGAGTTGCCCGCCTTGCGCGGTGATGAACAGGCTCGCATCGGTAATCGACGTGACTTCGCCGGGCTTGCCCTTGACCGCGCCGAAGGTGCGCACCAGGTGTTTCCGGCTACCGAACAACTGCACCTTCTTGCCGGCCAGCGTAGTCCATGCGCCGGGTGCCGGATCGCAGCCACGGATCGTGTTGTGGATGAAATCAACGTGATTGTTGAAATTGATTTTGGCTTCCGCCGCGCGGCACCAGCCTTCGTAACTGGCCGCGGATTCGTCCTGCACGGTCTCAGTGTGCTTGCCGGCGACGACCAGGTCGGCCGCTTCCAGCATGGCCGCGACGCCCATCGGGAACAGGCGGTCAAAATACACGGTGCCGAGCGTGTCGTTTTCACTGACCGGGGTCTTCTTCTGCAGGATGACTTCGCCCTCATCGAGGCCGTCGTTGGGCCGGAAAATGCTCAACCCGGTTTCCTTTTCGCCCCTGATGATCGGCCAGTTGATCGACGACGGGCCGCGATACTTCGGCAACAGCGAGGGATGATACTGGATGGTGCCGTGCTTCGGCACCTTCACGAAATCCTGTGGCGCGAACTGCAGCACGAACGCCATGATGCCGATATCGACATTCAGTTCGCGCATCGCCTGCACCGCGTCCGCGCCTTTCAGCGAAGGCAGCTGGAAAATCTTGAGGCCCTTCTCTTGAGCGGCCAAGCGTAGCGGGTCCGGCTTGGCGCCTTCTTTCTCGGGCGCACAAAACACGCCGGCGACTTCATCGCCGCGGGTAAGGAATGCTTCGAGGACCGCTTTGCCAAAGTCCTGCTGACCGATGATGGCGATTTTCATGTTGATGTCTCCACAGCAAGATTTCAGAGGAAGCTAACTTGCGCAAGCAAGTTAAGGCCGAAGGCCGGGCTGGAACTAAAGTCCTGCCGGCCGATGATGGCGATCTTCATTTCTTCTCCAAATTAAAATGGAACTCAAGCACTGGTGCGGCCATCCGGGCGTTTTTGCCCTGAAAGGCGCACGAATGCTAGTGTTTGTATTTCGGGCACTTCTATCTACCTCCGTTCGCGCTGAGGTATCGAAGCGCTGCGTCCGTAAGCTATTGAATTATCTTGGCCCGTTCAACCCTTCGATACCTCAGGGCGAACGGGAATTAGGTTTCGAGAAGTTCCCCTTCGAATCAGCGCTTGGAATTGACCACGGAGACCACCGGGACCGCGGGGAAATACATGTGACTCATGCCCTCCCTCCGTGGTCCCGGTGGACTCCGTGTTTCATTCAATCGCCCAAACCGGCACAGGCTATTTTTTCGGCGGCGCCGAAAACGCTCCCGCCGTTTTCATCGCTGAAATTTTCGCGTCGTCATAGCCCAG
>JBDTSU010000440.1:0-3168 GCA_039930965.1 Betaproteobacteria bacterium | reverse complement strand
CAGGCCAATCAGGGCAATCGGTGAACCGATCCCCAGAACGATTGCCAAGCCCGCGATTATCGTTGTTCCGAAATCCATGACTGCCTCCTAGGTACGAATCGGGTTGATGTCAGGTATTTGACGCGGCCAGCACAGTTCCTGGATTTACTAGGCAGACATTTCTGGCGTCAAAGGGATGACATTCGGGGCCTTTTGGGGTGTTGGCAATTCGCGCATGGCACCGAGCGGTGACCACTTTATCAGTACCAACCCCAGCAGCAGGCCGCACCCGCCGCAAATTGCGATCGTGGGACGCAGTCCAAGCCAGGTGCCGAGCAGGCCACCCAGCAGCGAACCTAACGGGGCCAGCGATACAGAGATAAATATCAATGTGGAGGTGACACGGCCGCGCAAGTGTTCAGGGGTCGCCGCCTGCCGCAACGACAGATAATTGATGAAGAAAAGCATCGCGCCCAAGTCCATCAGAAACAGCGCCGCACCCAACTGCGATGCGGCCCAATCATTGGCAATCACGCTCGCCACAGCCAGCCACGCCAGACCGGTCATGGTCAATCCAAACAGCATGACGTAACCGACACCGAATCGCCGGTTCAACCGCTGACAGGTCGCCGATGCAGTTAGAAAGCCGACGCCCGCGACCATGAACAATGCGCCGATTTTCCCGGGTGACAGCGCAAGATCGCGTGTCGCGTACAGGATAACAATGGCCAGATAAGCGTGTTTCAGGATGTTCCATATCATCAACGTGAAACCAATGGAGCGCAGAACTGCGTGCCCCAGAATCATCCTTAGTCCTTCCTTGGCATCCGCCCATATGCCCGCCAATGCGGCCTTCTGATCGACCGCCGCACGCAGCTTTGGCGCGTCGCTGTCTCGCGGCGGAATACCGCGCAACAATATCGCCGACGCGAAGAAAGAAATCGCGTCGAGCAGAATTGCAAACGGGGCCGTCAGCCAGTGGATGATTGCGCCCGCAATACCGGGTCCGATGAGCGAAGACGCGGAATCTGACAGCGCGATTCCTGCGTTTGCCGCAACGAGGTGTTCATCGCCGACACGTTCGGCCATGAACACCTGATACGCCGCCCAGCCAATGATGCCGCCCACGCCGACCAGAAAGCCGACGACATAAAGGATCGACATCGACAGGAATCCCAGCCATGCCGCGCATGGCACCATCAGCAGGGCCAATCCACGTCCGATATCGGCGAGGATGATCAACCTCAATTTCCGAGAGCGATCGATCAACACCCCCGTGAACAGGCCGAAGAGCGTGTACGGCAGCGCTTCCACCGCGGTCAGGATTCCCATTTCGAGCGGGGTCGCATTGAGCAAGATCGCCGCGGTCAATGGCAACGCCAGGAATGTGACCTGTCCACCAAAGTGGGTGATGGTGAGCGATGTCCAAAGTGTGCGGAAATCACGATTACGCCAGATGTGACCGACGTAGGCCTCCCACCAGCGACTCTTTTCGTCAGGTGGAGATGCAATTTGTTGCGGGTTTACGGGCTTGTCCATTTTTTTTCCAGCAATCTTTTCTTGTGCATTTGCTTTTGGCAAGTCGCACTCCGATTGGCCGGCAAAAATGCCGGGTCAATCGACAATCAAAGACGGGGAAGTTCAACGTCCACCTTATTCCCCGCCGCATGAATCCGGCGAGGGCATCAAGCGATGCGGTCGGACTAGGCGTTCTGTGTGGCGATGCCGTCAATGCGGCGGCGGCGCGATGCGGTCTGTTTGCGCGGAGACAAGTAATGAAGGATTTCGTCACAAACCATGCCGCCGCACCCGGCCATCACGCTGCTAGCGACCGAATGAGCCGGTAACGTGCGTGGAATGGAATAAGTGCGAATGCGCGACATTTGGAGTACCTCGTGAGCCAAGCCTGATGCGGGAATACTAACGCAGTTCGGGAATTCCCGCAAAATCAGCCGGAATTCCTGGGCGGGTCAATGCGCTGCCCGGCACCGTCGGCAGCCTTTTCCGATGAAACATAAGTCGGGAACTGCTGGATTGCGGCGATTGCAATGCGCTTGTCTCCTTTGGCCCGACAAGCGATTCCCTCTCGACTGTTTGCGCCAAGTTTGCTGCCAACTTTCATGGCGCGCTCGAACGATGCGATTGCGGTGTTGGCCGACTTGTTTTCCTGTTGCCCGCACCCCACGGCATTTCGCGGATTTGGGCAGCGCGGCAACGTACTCCTCGGATTTGGCAGTGACTGCGTTGCGTGGCCGGCAAGGTTGTTCGCCAGAATCCATATTGCAACATCAGTTTCGTCATCAATGATGCAAGTTTCGCTTCAATCGCCCGGACTATCGCGATTAGTGGCAGGGTGATCAAGAGAATCAAAGCGCCAGGGACAAAATGTTTGATGCGAAACTTGGCAGATATTTGCGTGAATGCGGAATGCCGGCGGACCCTCGGCAGATGACCGCGCGGTATTCAACGCGCCTTTTCAGCTAAAGTCGCAGCATGACATCCACTTCAAATGCGTCATGGCTGGCCTACTGTCGCGCCGGGTTTGAGCCGGATCTGGCCGCAGAGTTCGCGGCCGTTGCAGGTGCCAAGCCAATTGCCGCACTCGCCGTGCCATCCAGCACCTACGTCCTGGCCACTTTTGCGGGACGAGACGCCCGGAAAGCCCAGTCCAACATCGCATGGTCGAAGCTTGTATTCGCGCGTCAGGTCCTGCGAAGCCACCTGGATCCGATCACATTGCCGACCAATGATCGAGTCACGCCGATTCTCCATGCATCCGGAGACTTTCTGCTGGCGTCCGGGGTCGAAAAGATCAGTGCGTTGCGCGTCGAATATCCAGACACGAATGAAGGCAAGTCGTTGTCGAAGCTGGCACAGACGCTGGAAACAAGAATTGGCTGCCAGTTGGCCGGTGCCGGCCGGGTCGATGAGAAGAATGCCGCCCTGCCGAGATTGCACGTCTTGTTGACCCCCGAGCGGCAAGCCTGGCTGGGATTGAGCGATCCCCGATCATCATCTCCGTGGCGCAATGGCATTCCACGCTTGCGAATGCCGCGCGACGCGCCGAGCCGTTCCACATTGAAACTCGCTGAAGCGTTTCACGTCTTTCTTGGGGAAAATGAGGATCGCTTGTTGCAGTCAGAAATGCGCGCCGTTCCCGTAGTGCTGTCCATGAGCGCGGATTGGCGG
>JBDTSU010000439.1:0-3169 GCA_039930965.1 Betaproteobacteria bacterium | reverse complement strand
TGCCGTCGATGCTGTTGCAGCCGCTGCTGGAAAATGCCATCAAACACGGACTCGAACCGAAAGTCGAAGGTGGCCGCATCACGCTGCAAGCGCGCCGCGAGGGCGATCAACTGCGCATATGCGTCAGCGACACGGGGCTCGGCTTCAGCGGCGCCATGTCCAGCGGACTCGGCCTCAAGAACGTCCGCGAACGCATCGACATGTTGTACGACGGCACGGCCTCGCTGACCATCGAAGAGAACCAGCCCAGCGGCACGCGCGTCATCCTGCTGATTCCCCACGACTATCGCGCGGCAAACTCCAGTGCCGGCGCGGCTCCTGGCGATTTTCCGGCCTGCGGGGCGCGCCGGTGCTAGAGTTTCGCTTTCCACATCCGCTTGGAGGACTGCCATGACATCGCCGTTGACCGCGATCATCGCCGACGACACGTGAGCGGGGGTTTGGCCTGATGTGCCTGCGCACATCAGGCGCCCGCGAGCGCCCAAGCCGCATGCAGGCGGCGCGGGAGTAATTGCCGAAACTAAAATTCCGAGGACCCATGATGACCCACCCGACCGCGATCATCGCCGACGACGAACAGCATCTTGCCAATTACCTGCACGATCGCCTCAACGCGTTGTGGCCCGAACTGAGCATCGTGGGAATCGCCAAGAACGGCCTGGAAGCCATGCGCCTGATCGACGACGAGAGCCCGGCGATCGTATTTCTCGATATCCGCATGCCGGGGCTGACGGGCCTCGAGGTCGCGTCACGGCTGGATGCGAAGACCCATGTCGTGTTCGTGACCGCCTTCGATCAATACGCCGTCGAGGCCTTCGACCGGCAGGCCGCCGATTACCTGCTGAAGCCGGTGACGGACGAGCGCCTGGCGCGCACCATTGCCCGCCTCAAGGACAAGCTGGCCAAGGCCGAAGCGCCGGGCGATGTCGCCGGTATCCTCAAACAATTGGCACAGGTGATGCCTTCCGCAAAGAACGCATATCTGCGCTGGATTCGCGCCTCGGTCGGTGAGTCGGTGCGACAGATTCCGGTCGAGGACGTGATCTACCTGCAGGCGCAGGACAAGTACGTGAGCGTCTTTACCCGGGAGGGCGAATCACTGATTCGCACGCCGCTATCGGAACTCTCCGCGCAGCTCGATCCCAACGAATTCTGGCAAATCCACCGCTCGACCATCGTCAATGTCAACCGCGTGGTCTCCACGCAACGCGACGTGATGGGTCGCACCCAGGTCAGCCTCAGGGATTGCAAGGCGGAACTGCCGGTCAGCCGCGCCTACGTGCACCTGTTCAAGCAGATGTAGGGCGTATGCAGGCCAGCGGGTCAAGGCGGGCGATTTGCCGGTCATGCCCGCGCGCCAATGTGGCGAGTGCGGCGACTGAGCCGATCAACGCAAAGAACATGTCGGACTGGGTGTCCCAGGGATCGCCCTGGGTGCCAAGGAATTCCTCGGCGCCCTGCCCCAGCCACAACGCCGACCACCATTCAATGAGTTCATAGGCCGCCGATATGGCGAGACATATGCACACGCACAGAAATGCCACCAGCCGCCACGACGCGAGCCTGAACACGCGTATCAGCAGCTCGCGGGCAACCATGGCCGGGATGAATCCCTGGGCGAAGTGGCCGATTTTGTCGTAATTGTTGCGAGTAAAGCCGAACCAGTCCTGCATCCAGAAACCCAACGGCACACGTGCGTAGGTGTATGCGCCGCCGACCATCAGGATCAGGCCGTGAAGTGCGATCAGCCCATACAGCAGGCGGGTCAGTTCGAGTTTCCTCCACGACATCCACATCGCGGCCAGCGCCACCACGGCAGGCAATACTTCCATCACCCAGGTCAAGCGGTCGAACGGCGCCCATCCGGAGATCAGCAGGCCCGCCAGCCAGCCGATGGTCAGGGCTTTCAGGTCCCACGGGGCAGGCGTTGCGCCGCTCATGTTCATGGTCAGTTCTTGGTGTGGGTCAACCAGGGCGAAGTTGCCGCGTGCTACACTTTTTTTGTCGAGATGAATTCAACCGAGTATACAAGCGATGCCAGTCCTGCAAATCAACGGCAAGCCGCGCAATGTCCCGCCGGGCAGTAGCGTGGAAAACCTGATCGCCACCCTGCAATTGGAGGGCAAGCGTTTCGCCATCGAACTGAACGGCGAGATCGTTCCCAAGAGCCGTCATGCGGCCACCACCTTCAATGACGGCGACAAGCTGGAAGTCGTCATCGCCGTCGGGGGGGGCTGATGAACGCGCCTGACCTAATCACGGATTCCCTTGTTATTGCCGGCAAGGCGTATGGTTCGCGGCTGCTGGTCGGCACCGGCAAATACCGCAATTTCGCCGAGACACGCGCCGCCATCGATGCCAGCGGCGCCGAGATCATCACGGTCGCCATTCGCCGCGTGAACATCGGCCAGAATGCGGGCGAACCCAACCTGCTCGACAGCCTGCCGCCTACACAGTTCACCATACTGCCCAACACCGCCGGCTGTTATAACGCCAAGGATGCGGTGCGCACCTTGCGACTGGCGCGCGAACTGCTCGACGGCCATGCGCTGGTGAAGCTCGAAGTGCTCGCCGACGAGGCCACGCTGTTTCCCAATATGCCGGAAACGCTGATCGCCGCGAAGGAACTGGTCGCCGACGGCTTCCAGGTCATGGTGTACTGCTCGGACGATCCGATCCAGGCCAAGGCGCTGGAGGAAATCGGCTGCGTGGCGGTGATGCCGCTGGCGTCGCTGATCGGTTCCGGCATGGGCATCCTGAATCCGTGGAACCTGGACATCATTCTCGATCGCGCCCGCGTGCCGGTATTGGTCGATGCCGGCATCGGCACCGCTTCGGATGCGGCGATTGCCATGGAGCTGGGCTGCGACGGCGTGCTCATGAATACCGCCATTGCCAAGGCGAAGAATCCGGTGCTGATGGCGAGTGCCATGAAAAAAGCGGTGGAAGCCGGCCGCGACGCATTCCGGGCGGGCCGGATGCCGAAGAAAATCTATCAGGCGTCGCCGAGTTCACCGACCGAAGGCCGGATTTCCTAGCAGCCTGTTGGACTTGGTGGAAATCGGATGCCTGGGTGAGGGATACACCGCCTAGAACTTCAACATCACGCCAAGTGATAAATGGTCGGCGCCGAGTTCACCCATGCTGCTGCCACGCAACGCGCGATAGC
>JBDTSU010000438.1:0-3174 GCA_039930965.1 Betaproteobacteria bacterium | reverse complement strand
GTGGCGGCCTCTTTGATCAACTCGGCGGCGGTTTTGCGCGCTACTCGGTAGATTCGCAGTGGACTATTCCCCACTTCGAAAAAATGCTCTACGACAACGGGCCGCTGCTGCGCTTGCTGGCCGATGCCTGGCTGGTCGCCGAAACCGATGCGCAACGGGCGCTGTTTGCGCGCTGCGCCGAGGACACGGCAGCGTGGGTGATGCGTGAAATGCAGTCGCCGGCCGGCGGCTACTATTCGACGCTCGACGCGGATTCCGAGGGGCACGAAGGCAAGTTCTACGTCTGGACGCCCGCGCAGGTCGAGGCGTTGCTGAGCGCCGACGAATGGCGGGTGGTGTCATTGCACTTTGGGCTCGACCGGCCCGCCAATTTCGAGGACGAATTCTGGCACCTGAATGTCATCGAGCCCCTGTCCGCGGTGTCGCGCGCATTGGACCTGCCGCTGCTGACGGGCGAGGCGTTGCGTGCCAGCGCGCGCGCGAAACTGTTCGCCGCCCGCAAGCAGCGCATTCATCCCGGCCGCGATGAAAAGATTCTCGTCAGCTGGAACGCGCTGATGATCGAGGGCATGGCCCATGCCGGCCGCATCTTCGGGCGTACCGAGTGGATTGCCTCGGCGCGGCAGGCGCGCGAATTCATCGGCACCACCATGTGGGTAAACGAGCGGCTGCTTGCCACGCACAAGGATGGCAAGACGCATCTGAATGCCTACCTGGACGATTATGCGTTCCTCCTGAAAGCACTTGTCGAACTGCTGCAGGCGGATTTTCGGGCCGCCGACGTGACCTTTGCAGAGGCGATTGCCAACGTCCTGCTTGCCCAGTTTGAAGATGCCGAACGTGGCGGCTTCTTCTTCACCAGCCACGATCATGAACCGCTGATCCAGCGTCCCAAGCCGGCCTTCGACAACGCGACGCCATCGGGCAACGGGGTGGCCGCCTACGCGCTGCAGCGCCTTGCGCATCTCACCGGCGAGATGCAACACGAACAGGCTGCCCGGCGCACGCTCGCCTGTTTCCAGGCGGCCATGGCGGATCACCCGAGCGGACACGGCAGCCTGCTGATCGCGCTGGAGGAATCGCTCAATCCCCCGCGCCTGCTGATCCTGACCGGTGCGGCGGATGGGCTGCCGCACTGGCAGCAGATGGTCGCAAGCCGCTATATGCCCGATCTCATGACCTTCACGATTGCGGACGACCTAAGCGGCGCGGCAAATCTGCCCGCCACCCTCAAGCGCCCGGCCTCGGCGACGGTCAACGCCTGGCTCTGCCAGGGCGTTAGTTGCCTGCCGGCAATTACCGATATCGAGCAATTGCAGGCAACCCTGAAACCCCCTATAGTGCCGCCTGTCGTATCGAACCACTAAATTCGCACATTCTCCGGAGAACCCCATGAAACGTTTCGTCATCGCCGCCCTTGCCACCATGACTGCCGCCCTCGCCTTCGTCGGCAGCGCGCAAGCCAGTGAAGAACTGGCCAAGAAGAACAATTGCACCGCCTGCCACAAGATCGAAGGAAAACTGGTCGGCCCCGCCTACAAGGACGTCGCCGCCAAATACAAGGGTGACAAGAAGGCCGAGGCCATGCTGATCGAGAAGGTCAAGAAAGGCGGCATGGGCGTGTGGGGTCCGATCCCGATGCCGCCAAATGCGGCGGTCAAGGACGAGGACATCAAGACCCTCGTCAAGTGGGTTCTTTCCTTAAAGTAAGCGGTCGCAAACCGTATAAAGGCCGGTGTCTCACCGGCCTTTTTTATTGGCCCCCCTCCGCGCCCCGCAAATCGTTTGACAAGGCCTAATTTCCGTTCACATAATTGCGCTTTTGCTCCTGCCGGTTTCCCTGGTTTTCCACCCTTTCTGGAGTTCGTCAGATGAAAATGTCCTACAAGATCCTGTTTGCCGCGCTGCTCGCCGCCGGTGTTGTCGGTTGCAGCAAAGAAGAAGCCAAACCTGTGCCGAAGGCGGAAACTGTCGCCGAGCCGACTGTGACGGTGAAAATGGCCCATGCCGGGCCGCTGACGGGATCCATCGCCCACTTGGGCAAGGACGATGAAAACGGCGTGCGCCTTGCCGTCGACCAGACCAATGCGAAGAAGATCAAGATTGACGGCAAGGTCCTCAAAATCGAATTCATGAGCGAGGACGATCAGGCCGATCCGAAGGTCGGTACCACGGTCGCGCAGAAGCTGGTCGATGCCAAGGTCGTCGCCGTCGTCGGTCACCTGAATTCCGGCGTCACCATTCCCGCCTCGGAGATTTACAACAAGGCCGGCATCCCGGTGATTTCCGGTTCCGCCACCAACCCGACACTGACCGAACGCGGCCTGAAAAACGTGTTCCGTACCGTCGGCCGTGATGACCAGCAAGGTCCGGCGCTGGCCACCTTCATCGCCAATGAATTGAAGGGCAAGAAGGTCGCCCTGATCGACGACAAGACGGCCTATGGCGAAGGTCTCGCCAACGAAGTCGAAAAGACCCTCAAAGCCGGCAAGGTCAATCCGATCGCCCGTGAGCGCACCACCGACAAGGAAACCGATTTCAAGGCCATTCTCACCAAGATCAAGGCCAAGAGCCCGGACGTCGTGTTCCACGGCGGCATGGACGCCACCGGCGGCCCCCTGCTGAAACAGGCACGCGAACTGGGTATCAAGGCGGTGTTCGTGTTTGGTGACGGCGCCTGCACCAACGAGATGGCGAAACTGGCCGGTGACGCTGCGGAAGGGTTCGTCTGTTCGCAGGCCGGCCTGCCGTCGGAAGCCGCCAGCAAGGAATTCCTCGACGCCTTCAAGGCCAAGTACGGTGAAGTGAAACAGTACGCACCGTATTTCTACGACGGCGCGCTGGCCATGGTGGAAGCCATGAAGAAAGCCAATTCGGTCGATCCGGCCAAGTTTGGTCCGGAAATCTTCAACGTGAGCTTCACCGGCGCCACCGGCAAGGTCGAATTCGATGCCAAGGGTGATCGCAAGGACGCCGAAATCACCATCTTCAAGATGACCGGCGGCAAGATCGTGCCGACCTCGATTGTGAAGAACGGTGTGGCGACGCCATTCGGCGCGCCCGCTGCCGCGCCGGCTGCTCCGGCAGCGGCACCCGCTGCCGCACCCGCGAAAGACGCGAAGCCCGCCCCGTGGAACGTCGAGCTGTTCGCCGGCTCCCCCGACGACAACAACG
>JBDTSU010000437.1:0-3178 GCA_039930965.1 Betaproteobacteria bacterium | reverse complement strand
ATGCCGCGCGCGACTGGCTGGAGGCGGGCGGCTTCAAGGCGGTGCTCGGTGCCAGGGATACATTTGCGTCAAAATGAACCGGTGAGGTTGGCCATGAATGTTTCATCGACTGTTCGCCTGATCCTGCACGCATGCGCGCTGCTGGTATTCGCCGTGCCGGTGTCGATGCCGGTGGCGGCGGCGAGCGAATCAACGCCGGGCGTGGCGCTTGGCCCCGACAACGCCCGCCACCTGCTCAATCGCACCGGCTTCGCGGCCAGCGATGCCGACATCGCCCCCTTCGCGAAACTGGATCGTGCCGACGCGGCGGACCGCTTGTTGGCCGCGGTGCAAACCGTGGCTAAACAGCCCCCGCCGGCGTGGGTGAACGAGCCGCCGATTCCGCCGGTGCGGCTGCGCGACATGACGCAGGAAGCGCGCATGGCCGAGCAGCGCAAGAATATCGAGCGCGCCTTTGAATTGCGCGAATGGTGGTTCCGCGAAATGCTGACCACGCCGTCGCCGCTCTCCGAAAAGATGACGCTGTTCTGGCATAACCACTTCGCCACCAGCCAGCAGAAGGTGCGCTTCACGCCGCTGATGTACCAGCAGCACGTGACGCTGCGCCGCCATGCGCTGGGCAATTTCGGCACGCTGCTGCGCGAGGTGGCGCGCGATCCGGCCATGCTGGTCTACCTCGACGGCGCCAACAGCCGCAAGGATGCGCCGAACGAGAATTTCGCCCGCGAAGTGATGGAGCTGTTCACGCTCGGCGAAGGCCACTACAGCGAGCACGACATCAAGGAAGCCGCGCGCGCCTTCACCGGCTGGAGCGTGGATCGCGAGTCCGGCCACTTCATGTTCCGGCGCTTCATCCACGATTACGGCAGCAAGACCGTGCTGGGCAAGACCGGCCGCTTCGATGGCGACCAGGTGATCGATATCCTGCTGGCGCAGCCGCAGACCGCGCAATTCCTCACGCGCAAGCTGTGGAAGGAATTCATCTCCCCCACGGTTGCAACACCGGCAGATGAAGCGCAGGTCAGTCTGTGGGCGGATGGCTTTCGCGACAGCGGCTACAACATCGCCAGGCTGATGCGCGCCATGCTGACGTCGGATGCGTTCTACGCGGCCGACAATCGCGCGGCGCTGATCAAGTCGCCGGTCGAGTTCGTGATCGGCACGATGAAGCAATTCGATATCGAAACGCCCAATCTGCGTCCCTTCGTGATCGCCAGCGCGCTGCTCGGGCAGAACGTGTTTTCGCCACCGAACGTCAAGGGCTGGCCGGGCGGCGAGGCGTGGATCAATTCGGCCACCTTGCTCGGCCGCAAGCAACTGATCGACCGGCTGTTCCGCAATGAAGACCGCATGGACATGGCGCTGCGCGACATGGACGAGATGGCGATGCGCAATGGCGAGCCGCCGCCGCCCGGCCGCGAAGCCCGCCAGCAGCGGCAGATGGAGCGGCAGATGGGCGGCATCCGCTGGAATCTCGACAAGTGGGCCGGGAAATTTGCCGGCGACGGGCGCAACGCCGATGCGCTCAACAACATGACACGCGTGGTGCTGGCGGTGGCGCCGCAGAATCCGCCGGTCGCCTCCGACAAACCGGCCGACTGGGCGCGGCAGCTTGTCTATGACCCGGTGTACCAGCTCAAATGACAACCGCCTCGCAGAAACCAGGCGCGCTACCCAATCTGTCGCCCCGGCGCAGGCCGGGGCGACAGTCATCTCAGTCCGCGTGTCGCGGTATCCCCTGCAATCCCAACCATGAGGCCAACATGAATCGCCGAAAATTTCTGCAGACCATGGGAATTGCCGCCTGGCCGGCTGCCGGCAGCCAGAACGGCGTGGCCTGGGCCGCAGCGGCGACGGCCGCGACGCCGTACAACAACCTGCTGATCCTCATCGAACTTAAGGGCGCCAACGATGGGCTCAACACGGTGATTCCCTATGCCGATCCCGCCTACGCCTCCCTGCGCCCGCGTCTTGCCATCGCCCGCGACCAGGTGCTGCAACTCTCCGGGCGTGAAGGCCTGCACCCCTCACTGCAGCCGCTGATGGCGCTGTGGGAGAAGAAGGAACTGGCGGTCGTGCAGGGGCTCGGCTACCCGAACCCCAATCTCTCGCACTTTCGCTCGATCGAAATCTGGGACACCGCCTCGAAGAGCGAGGAATATCTCGACGCCGGCTGGCTGGCGCGCGCCTTTGCCGCCGTGCCCGCGCCGCGCACCTTCGCCGCCGATGGCGTGGTGGTCGGCTCGAGCGACATGGGGCCCTTGTCCGGGCCCGGCGTGCGGACCATTGCGCTCGCCGATACGGCGCGATTCCTGCGCAGCGCAAAGCTGGCGCAGGCAAATCCGGATCAACCGGATTTACGAAACGCGGCGCTCAGGCACATCCTCGCGGTCGAGCAGGAAATCATCCACGCCGCGAGCAAGCTCAACACCAACTTCGCATTCAAGACCGAATTCTCGCGCACGCCGTTCGGCAACCAGGTGCGCACCGCCGCCCAACTCGTGGCCAGCCAGGCCGGCATCGCCACCATCCGCCTGACCCTCAGCGGCTTCGATACCCACGCCAACCAACTCGGCACGCACGCCAATCTGCTGAAGGAATTGGCCGAGGGCATGTCCACGCTCAAGTCCGCGCTCGGCGAATTGAATCGCTGGGACGCCACGCTGGTGATCACCTACGCCGAGTTCGGCCGGCGACCGAAAGAAAACCAGAGCGGCGGCACCGATCACGGCACCGCCAACGCGCATTTCGTGACCGGCGGCCGCGTGAAAGGCGGCCTGTACGGCGAAGCGCCCGAACTCACCCGCCTCGATGGCAACGGCAACCTGCCGTTCGCCGTCGATTTCCGCAGCCTGTATGCGATGGTGATCGACCAGTGGTGGCGCGGGAATTCGGCGCGGGTGCTGGGCGGGAAATTTGCGGCGCCGGATTTGCTGAAGGCGTGAATTTCATCGTGACCTTCGCAAAACATGATTCCCGTTCGCCCCCGGCTTCATCCCGCATCGAAACTCTAGCACTGTGGCGCCTTCCAGGCCGAAAATGGCTGGAGAGGCGCGCCGAATGGCGATCTGCGATCTTTTGTGCCGGTAAATGTCGCCCGACCTCACACCGTTTGATGAATCACCGTTCGCCCTGAGGTATCGAAGGGCCTCCCGCACCAAAGCCCTTCGATACCTCA
>JBDTSU010000436.1:0-3180 GCA_039930965.1 Betaproteobacteria bacterium | reverse complement strand
CCGGGGACGAGACGGTCAATGTCCGCTGCCGTCAGCAGACGGGAGTCGAGTGACAAGTGTTTGACCGACTCGATCCAGGTGCGATGCCTCGCCATGTCAGCGTCGGTCCGCGCGATGTACATGATGCCGCACTGTCGATAGCCGACATCACCGCCGACACGCTGGGGCATTTCGGCCCAAAGCCGGTCCGACACGAGCGCGAGCGGGACGTCGTCCTTGGCGCGCCCCATCTTGCGAACCCAGCCGAGATTACGCGACGATTGTTCTCCTCCCACCCGGCCCTTCTCGACAACGACGACAGGAATGCCACGCTCGGCAAGCGTCAATGCCGCCGTCAAACCAATGATGCCGCCGCCGATCACGACCACGGCCGTGGCAGCGGGAAGTTCGGGCGAGGTCTGAACGGGAAGACTGACCGGAGCCAAGTTAGTTATCCTCTAACGATGCCGTCGTCGGGTGTGCCGCGCAGGAGACCGGTCATAGACCAAAGTTTATTTCTTTGACGTGAGCCTTCGACGCGCCGCGATAGGCGGTGACTTCAATTTCGATCTTGTATTGGGGTGACCCCAGCGGTGGGCAGGTGAGCGTGAGGGTCGGATTAATGCCGCGGAATTTTTCCGCGTACGCGGCCATCGCGACATCAACGTTATGGGGATCCTGGATGAATACGCGCGCAGCAACCACATCAGCGAGACTTGCACCGACCGACGCCAGGGCAGCAGCGATATTGGTCAGCACTTGCAGCGTCTGTTCGGTTAGATCCTCGGGAATTTCTTTGGTCTGCGGATTTCGGCCGGCGGTGAGGGAAACGAAGATGAGATTGTCAACAGCGACCAGGCGCGAATAACTGCCCATCTCTTCGAATTTGGAGCCTGTTTTGACTTTGACGATGTCGGTCATGGCACTAACGCAACACCGGTTGGTCCCAGAGATTAAGTTTCACGCCGATGTTCTGCTTGACCGCATTGCGGTAAACGACCGTGGCCCAGGCGACATCCTCTACGGCCATACCGCCGACCGACATGATGATGATTTCCTCATCATTCCTGCGGCCAGGGGCTTCGCCCGCGACAATCTTGCCCAAATCCTCCAAGTCACTGCGAGAGATCCTCCCCTCATCAACCAGATCCAAAAAGCGGATTCCCACGACCGGAATGAATTTATGTACGGGCTTCGGGCACTCCTCATACCATGCCTCGTAGAGACCGGTGTTGTCCAGCACCTTGCGAACGGTCGGCGACTCCATGCCTTCGTCGATATTGCTCAACGCGGGCATGGCGAGAAACGTGCCCGGGCTGACCCACTCGCGCTTGACTATCGGGTAGGTGGAAGGATCGCCGACGGCGCCGGAGTTGCAGAACGTGACAATATCGGAATCGCGCACGACCGCCTCGGCGCTGTCAACGACGTGCACATTCGCGATCTGCGGAAACGCCGCGGCCAACCAATGCAAAAACGCATCGAGATTTTTCTGACCGCGGCCCTTGACCTTCACCGTGTCGATTTGTGGACGAACCGCCAGGAAGGCGGACAGTGAAGTCTTCGCCATGACGCCCGGACCCAAGATGCCGACCACTTTCGAATTCTTGCGCGACAGATGAAGCGCGCCGACGCCGGGTACCGCACCCGTGCGGTACGCCGACAGGAGATTGGCCGACATCAGCGCCAAAGGCGCGCCGGTGTCGGTGTCACTCAGAATGAACATCAGGATCGAACGCGGCAGGCCCTTCTCTCGATTTTCGATATTAGAGCCGTACCACTTCACGCCAGCGGTGCGAAAACGTCCTCCCAGATAGGCCGGCATTGCCATGAAGCGCCGGTCGGGGGTGGGTTTCGGCATGTCGGGAAACGGCGAATCCTCCGGGAAGATCACCACCGAGCCGTGCGAATTATTATTCGCACCCGCCATTCGATAGTCACCGCGATGGAGCAGCGCGAACATCTCCTCCATCGTGTCCACGCAGCCGGCCATGTCGGTCACGCCCGCTTGCACCATGTCCGGTTCGGACAAGTAGATGAAGTCGATCTTCTTTGAGCGGCGGGTATCGTTGTGATCAGGCATGACTCTGCTTTGCTGTTACCGATCGGCCGCAAGTTGCCACGGCGACAAAATGCGGGGAATGACAGAATCGGTCAATAACCTTGCACTTTGGGCCATGCACCGGCGCCGCCAGAAAATCGTATTCGCGTTTTCCGATTCCTTGGGGACGTGCTGAATAACGTCCCAGTATTCCACGATCCGTCCGTTGCGCAAGCGAACAATATCGACTGACGCATCGCCACTGACGGTCGGCATATCGGTGTCGTGTTAGTGCAACCAGGCGGCAGTTCGAGAGGGCGGTCGGCGCCGCGTCGACGCAGAAACGAGAGGCTTGCACTGTGGTCGGTCAGGCCCGTGGTGCGCCACCAACGGCGAGCGCCGCGCATGCGAGACCATAGTCCATGATTGCAGAGAGTGTCTTCATTGGATACCTCGTGTGTTTGAGCATGGAGGTTACTGGACGGAGAAATGCCTTTCCAGACGCGCGGATCGGGCCGTTGGCCGATAATGTTAAAAATATTGTCGCTTTTGTCATCAATCTCTGATGGCCACTGGTGACAAGCTGGAGGCAGGCCAGAAAATGGCACGATCCTGCCGACGTGGGAAGTGCGCGTATGCTATCGATCATCACGTGAAAATGCAGAAACAGCGGCGATACAAGACATGCATGCAGATCGGTTGAGCGCCAAAGCGCTGGGCACGGCGGACATCGTTTTCATGGTGATCGCGGCGGCGGCCCCGATGGCCGTGATGGTCAGCATGGCGCCCATGGCCTTCGCCCTGGGCAATGGCGGGGGCGTGACCATGTCCTGGTTGTGTTCACTGGGCGCGATGCTCTTGTTCGCCGTCGGCTATGTGCGCATCATCCCGTTTGTTCGCAATGCGGGTGCGTTTTATGCGTATATCACGGCGTCCATCGGCCGCAATTGCGGCTTGGGCGCGGCCTATGTGGCAGCGCTGTCGTATTTTGCGCTGGCCACGTCAACATTAGGCGCCCTCGCCTTTTTCTCCGAGCAACTATTTGAGCAATTGACCGGGCACCGCCTGCATTGGGCGGTGTGGGGCGCGCTCGAAGTGTCGGTGATTGCGTGGCTAAGTTTCCGCCGGATCAAACTCGCGGCCTCGGTGCTTGGCGTGGC
>JBDTSU010000435.1:0-3180 GCA_039930965.1 Betaproteobacteria bacterium | reverse complement strand
CGCCGGCGACCTTGATGCCGTAAAAACCATTGCCGAAGGCGGTAAGTCCACCGGGATCGGTTCCGACGTAATTGCCCTGGAACCTGGTGTTGGGTCCGCTGCTGAACAAGCCCTCGCAACCGAACGACCGCAGCGCCAACCCGCGCACGAGAACGTTGTTTGCAAGCACCGACACGCCGCGGCACAAAGAAGCGCTGCTGCCGTCGAGAATGATGCGCAGATCCGCGTTATTGCCCGCCACCGGCGCGCTGCTGTTGGGCGCGCTGCCCGGCTGCGTGTAGCCGTCGACAGTAGTGGCGGCACAGGTGATGTCCGGCAGGTCGGTGAGCGGCAAAATGCTGTGCGGTCCCGCACCGGCAATATTGAAACTGATCGTATGGGGCCCCAACCCGCAATTGCTGTTGGCGTAAGTGATCGCGGCACGCAGTGTGCATGCGCCGGAATCGGCTGTGCTGGTGACTTCGGTATTGCCGCAACTCGGTGCGCCAAAACTGACCCCCGGCGAAATCTCCGACATATTGCCGCTCTTCGGCCCCGAGGTCGCCTGCGTGAACATGGTCAGCATCGTGCCGCCGCTCAGGCCGAGGATGCCGATGGTGTTGGTGTACAACCCGCCCGCATCGGTACTCGCAGGCTGGCACGGCGTCAAAGGCACCTCGCACTGCGTGCCGCCCGACGGATTTTTGCAAAAGCACAAATTGAAATTCGAGCCTGGGTTGCTGCGCAATTCATAGTTGATGTTTGCGCTCGAAACGGAAGTCGGCGTGACACTGAGGATCTTCGGGAAATTCAATTGTGCGTTCGCGCCATTGTCGGTGTCATACGGCGGTGAGAGGTCATCGTTGGCAGTAGGACCATCGTCGCCCAGGTCCACCGGAATGCCATTGGCGACAAACGTGTTGATTGCGCTGTAGTCGATCCCGGTACCGCCCATCACCGCCAGGCCCTTCGTGTTATTGGCGATGTAGTTGCCACTGAGAGTGACGCCATTGCTGCCGTTCACGGTAATTCCGTGGGCGTTTGGCCCCGGGGTCAATCCGGCTCCTGCGCCGATCAGGTTGTCCTCGATGCGGAGCGGCAGGCCGCCAGATTGCATAGTGGTATGGATGCCGGCCTGCGCGGCGTGCACAAACACGTTGCGCGCGGCGGTGTTGCCTGCCTGTCCGATCCGTAAATCGGGCGAGCCGCCGTGAAACACACCGATATTCCCCTGGAAGAAATAATTGCCTTCGATGCGCGTGCCGCTGCCATTCGCCCGGATCCCGGCGACGGGCCAATCGGTAAAATTGATTCCTTTCACAACCGTGTTCGCGGCAAAGATATCGATGCCGGCGCAACCGGGGCAGCTTGCGCCCTTCAATTCAATCACCAATGTGGCATTCCAGTCGGTTGCCGACGAATTCGGTACGGCGCCCGCCTGCTGGTAGCCGTCGATCAACAGTCCGGGACATCCGCTGATCACCGGCAACGGCGTCGCCGGCTGAATGGTGGTATCGCTGACGCCGAGGAGGAAATGAATGGCGTACGGCGCATTGATGCAGCCGCCGGAGGATTCGGCGTTGAAGCGCGTCAGCGCGTTGCGCAGCGAAGGCAAGGTCGGCGAAACGTCATCGCTGCTGCCGACCACCCATACCGTTTCATTTGCCTGCAACGAAACCTTGGTGGCGCTGATGATCTCGAGATAGCGTCGCGGCGCGTCGAAGGAAATCTGCTCGGACCCGCTGCTGAAGCCACCGGTGACGGCGCCGGCAGTCAACACGTCCAGCACGGTGCCCACCGGCGGCGCAAAGGTGCCGATCGCGCCACGATGGAGATTGCCACCAAGGTTGGCGTTGCCGCTGACCAGGATCTGGTCGACGTTGCCGATCGCGGCCAGGTCGAATTCGACAAAACCGGCCTGATCGTAGTTGCCGTTGATGGTGATGGTGCCGATCACGCCCGGGCCGCCCGGACGAATGGTCGCGCCGCTGTTCTGCAATGTGCCGAGCGTGAACGTGATGTTGCCGTCGACATAGCCGTCGGCGAGCGTAAGTATCTGCGCGGTGGCGGCAATCGTGCCGTTTCCCTCGATGAAGGCCGCGGATCCCGATTGCGTGAAGGCCGCGGCGTTGTTGAGGGTAATCGTCGCGCCCGCGCTCGCGAAAAAACCGCCCTGGTTGAGGAACGGGCCGGAGATGGTGATGGGAGACGCCGGCGAGAACACGGCGCCCAAGCTATTCTCGAAGGACCCACCGGCAACCATGGTCAACGCTGTGCTCGGATTGAAGATGCCACCGTTGATTATCTTCGCGCCGGCCCCGGTGACGGTGATGCTATCGGCGAGCATCGTCGTCAATGGCGGTGTCAGCACAAACTGGCTGTTGTCGATGGTCAGCGGACCGTTGGCCGCGGGAATGGTCGTGCTGCTGGTAAAGACTGCCGTGAGATCCTTGAACAGGTAGGAACCCGAGCCCCAGGCGATGGTGCCGGCCGCGACGACATTGAGCGTGGTGTTGGCGGGGCCCGCGCCCTGGATGACCGCCGCACCGAGGTAGACATCGCCCACATTGAACGTTCCGGCGGGCAGAATCGCAGCCTTGCCGGTGATCTCGGCACGATCGGCCGGACCGGGCGTACCCAATGGAACCCCGTTACCGCCGGTACAGTTCGCCCAGTTCGCCGGGAGATCCCATTGACCGGAGACCGGAATGAACTGGCAGATGTCGGCTTGCGCGACGGGGACCCACGCGATCAGTCCAACCGCGGCGATCACGCGAACCAGGAGTGCTTTCATCCGGCAATTCATGGCTTTCTTCTCGACAATGACGGCGTGATCATGTATCAACTTTTCACTCTAACCAAACAATGCAAACTCAAGCGCGGGTGCGGCATACGGGCACTTTTCGGCCTGCAAGCCGCGTCAGTGCTGGAGTTGTGAAGTCCGATGACTTGATTATTGTTTCACTTTTCACCTTTCCATTACAGCACGTCGACCTCGTGCTGTCTGTCGGACGTTTTGTTCATCACAGCACTATCCGCACTGCGTGATGAAGAACCTCGACGTCGCCTGGCTGAACCAGCGGCAGCCGGTGCCCGACAACTGGACCCGGTGCGGACTGCCGTCGGCATTGCTCACCAGCACCAGCTCACCCGAACGGTTGCCGATCCCCAGCGGACTGAACAGCACGTTGATCACGCAGC
>JBDTSU010000434.1:0-3195 GCA_039930965.1 Betaproteobacteria bacterium | reverse complement strand
GCCGGCGCACCCTGAGCGCCGGCATAACACCGGAACAAGTCGCGGCGCGCCCTGCATCCGCGCGGACGTCGACGCCGTACCAGATTGGCGGGATACTGACATGACGCGCACGGCGCAATCCAGTGGTCCCACCCGGCAAAGGTCGTCCCGGATTCGCCAGCATGGTGTCGCGCGACCACCCACATCGTTCACGATTTCACCGTCATGGAACCCGTCCCCAGCATCTCCCGCCTGGGCTTTCGAAAATGGTACGAGCGCCAATTGCTGGTCGGCCACGCGGCGCTGGTCGCCTGCGTCCTGTGCATGGTGGCGGTGGCGGTCTGCCTCGAGGAATTCACCTTTCCGGCACCGCTGACGGAGACGGCGCTTCTGCTCGGCATCATCATCGCGGCATCGATCGTCGGCTGGAAGTGCTGGCTCTTTTATCATCGCGCGATGGTCCAGGCGTGGCGCTTCGGGGAAAGCTCGGTGTGCCGGAAATGCCAGCTTTACGGTCGCTTTGTGATTCTCACTTCCGGCAGGACCACACCCCCTCCCACAGCAGGCGACCCGGACCCCGAATCGGACGTGTGGATGAACGTGGCCTGCAAGAAGTGCGGGCACACGTGGCGGATGCCGGATTAACCGGGATATTTTGCTTCCTTAACGCGCGTCTCAACGCGACTCATCGCAACTCAGCGCGCGTCGGTTGAAAAATTGTCACCGGCGGCGCGAGGTCCCTGAACATCAGGGCAACCCCTCCCGCGGCGCGCGGACGGAAAGCGAAACCCTGTCTGTCTCGATGGTTCGCGTAGAATTCGCCCTTCATTTTCCACACCACGCGCCCTTTCATGCTGCCTTCAATCCAGTCCCGCCTCGCCGCCGAGCTCACCGCCAAACCCCAGCAGGTCGCCGCCGCGGTGGCGCTGCTCGACGAAGGCGCGACGGTGCCGTTCATCGCGCGTTATCGCAAGGAGGCCACCGGCGGCCTGGATGATATCCAGCTGCGCCTGCTCGAAGAGCGGCTGCGCTACCTTCGGGAACTCGAGGAACGGCGCACGGCGATCCTCGACAGCATCGAAACCCAGGGCAAGCTCAGCGGCGAACTCAAGGCCCGCATCGACGCTGCCGCAGACAAGACCACGCTCGAGGACCTCTACCTGCCGTACAAGCCGAAGCGCCGCACCAAGGCGATGATCGCCCGCGAAGCCGGGCTTGAGCCGCTGGCCGACGCCTTGCTCGCCAATCCGCTGCTGGTGCCCGAAGAAGAGGCCCGGAAATACCTGCGCGCCGAGCCCGCCGGGCCGGATGAAAAGGACACCCTGGTGCCCGACACGAAGACCGCGCTGGAAGGCGCCCGGCAGATCCTGATGGAGCGGTTTGCCGAGGATGCCGGCCTGCTGGCACGGGTGCGCGATTACCTGACCGCCCACAGCGTGGTCGAATCGACGGTCATCGACGGCCAACAGGAGGCCGGCGCCAAGTTCGCCGATTACTTCAACTACAGCGAAACCTGGCGGACGATTCCTTCGCACCGCGCCCTGGCGATTTTCCGCGGCCGCAACGAAGGCTTCCTGACTTCAACGCTCATCCTTGACTCGGAAATCGGCGAAGCCAAGCCGTCCTGGAGCTCGCCTTTCAATGCCTGCGAGCAAATGATTGCCGGCCATGCGCGGATCGTAAACAAGGACCGGCCGGCCGACAAATGGCTGGCCGAGGTGGTGCGCTGGACGTGGCGCATCAAGGTCTCCCTGCACATGGAAACCGATTTGATGGGTGGCCTGCGCGAAAAGGCGGAGCGCGAGGCGATCCATGTGTTCGCGAGCAACCTGAAAGACCTGCTGCTGGCCGCGCCCGCCGGGCCGCGCGCCACCATGGGCATCGACCCGGGTATTCGCACCGGCTGCAAGATTGCCGTGGTGGACGCGACCGGGCAGGTGCTGGAGACTGCCACGGTGTATCCGCACGAGCCGCGGCGCGATTGGGACGGCAGCCTGCATGCACTGGCCGCGCTGGCCAGAAAGCACCGGGTCGACCTGATCTCCATCGGCAACGGCACCGCGTCACGCGAGACCGACAAGCTGGCGGCGGACCTGATCAAATCAATCCCCGAACAAAAGATGACCAAGATCGTGGTTTCGGAAGCCGGTGCCTCGGTGTATTCGGCATCGGAATTTGCCTCCCGGGAATTGCCCGACCTGGACGTGTCGCTGCGCGGCGCGGTATCGATTGCCCGCCGCCTGCAGGATCCGCTGGCGGAGCTGGTGAAGATCGATCCGAAATCGATCGGCGTCGGCCAATATCAGCACGACGTGAACCAGTCGCAACTGGCGCGGTCGCTGGAAGCGGTGGTCGAAGACTGTGTGAATGCGGTGGGCGTGGACGTCAACACCGCCTCCGCCGCGCTGCTGGCCCGGGTCTCCGGGCTGAGCAGTTCGGTGGCCGCAAACATCGTCGCACATCGCAATGGCCACGGCGCATTCAGGTCACGCGCGGCCCTCAAGTCGGTGCCACGGCTGGGCGACAAGGCATTCGAGCAGGCGGCCGGCTTCCTGCGTATCCGCGATGGCGACAACCCGCTCGACGCCTCGTCGGTCCATCCGGAAGCCTATCCGCTGGTCGAAAAAATCCTCGCCGATATCAAGAGGGACGTGAAGGCGGTAATGGGCGACGGCAAACTGCTGAGGTCGCTCCCGGCGGATAAATACGCCGACGAGCGTTTCGGCGTGCCAACCGTCACCGACATCCTGAAGGAACTGGAAAAGCCCGGCCGCGATCCGCGCCCCGAATTCAAGACCGCCACGTTTCAGGAGGGCGTGGAGCAATTGCGCGACCTGCGGCCCGGGATGATCCTGGAAGGCGTCATCACCAACGTGGCCGCCTTTGGTGCTTTCGTCGATATCGGCGTGCATCAGGACGGGCTGGTGCATATTTCGGCGCTGGCCGAGAAGTTTGTGAAAGACCCGCGCGACGTGGTCAAGGCTGGCGACGTGGTCAAGGTGAAGGTGATGGAAATCGACGAGAAGCGCAAGCGCATCGCGCTGACCATGCGCTTGAACGATACCGCGGCAACGCTGAACAGGAACTCAAACTCTAGCACTGGCGCGGCTTCCCGGTCGACAATGGCTGGAAATCCGCGTCAACCGGCGATCCCGGTCCCCGCCCCCGAGGGGGGCACGATGGCAGCGGCGTTTGCGAAATTGAAGGAACGAGGCT
>JBDTSU010000433.1:0-3199 GCA_039930965.1 Betaproteobacteria bacterium | reverse complement strand
CGGTATCGGCGGCACTGGCTTTCGTGGAGGCGCTGGGGGTGAAGCGTTATCGCACGGCACTGGCCGGGCAGGCGCGCGCCGCCGCCGGTCACATCGCCGCCGCGTGGGGGGTGACAGCCGGCGCGCCCGCTGAAATGTTCACCGGCATGGTCACGATGCCGCTGCCGGTCGACGAGCCGGCCAGTGCCGAAGCGGCCGCGCGCTGGCGCCTGACGTTGTTGCGGGAACACCATATCGAAGTTCCGGTAATAGCCATCGACGGCCGTCTCTGGGTGCGTATTTCGGCGCAGGTGTACAACGAACTTGCCGACTACGAGGCACTGGCCCGCGTGTTTGCCTGAGGGCATTGCGGATCCGGGGCCGGTGGATTGTCGATCCCGACATTGGCCGCCATGCCGCCGCTGCGCGCCGCCGCCGGCCGCGGCCGCAAAAACAAAGGTATGCTGGGCACTCACCACCGATTCGAGAACGATATGACCGCCACCGCTTCCACGCCCCTCACGGATGCCGAGATTTCCCACCTCGAGTTCCTCCTCGCCACGCCCGCCTTCGCCAGGCAATCGATGGGCCTGGACGAAATCCAGGGCTATGTCTGCGCCGTCATCAGCGGCCCCGAACAGGTGACGTCAAAACAATGGCTGCCCGCTGTCCTCGGTAACCCGGATTACGAGAACGACGCGCAGGCGCAGGAGGTCAGGGCGCTGCTGCTGCGGTTCCATGACGAAATCGCCGCGGACCTCAAGGCCGGCGAATCGCTCGGACTGGTCCTGGAACTGGCCGAGCCCACCAGCACGGGCGCGGAAAGTGAGTATGACTATGCCGCCTGGTGCCAGGCCTACCTCGATGGCGTGGAATCCTCGTCGGTACCTTGGACCGAAGCGGGCGATGAGGAAGAAATCAACGACCTGCTGTTCCCGATCAGCCTGCTTGCCGGCGAGATCGATCCGAAGGCGCTGAAGCAGGTCAAGCCGCGCGAAATGACCGACCTTCTTCAGGAATGCCGCGAGGATTTGCCGATGCTGGCCGTG
Organism: Betaproteobacteria bacterium; assembly: GCA_039930965.1. Classification (GTDB taxonomy): domain Bacteria; phylum Pseudomonadota; class Gammaproteobacteria; order Burkholderiales; family Usitatibacteraceae; genus UKL13-2. Next base: position 2,171 of record JBDTSU010000433.1, on the reverse strand, counting down.
GACATCTACAAGTATTTTCAGTCCCTTCGCAATCGGCCGAAAGTCACGGCGAAGCATCCGGGATCGGTGCCGGCGCCGGCCGGGTCTGAGAAGAAGAAACTGCATTGAACAAAGGGTTTGCTGGGCGCCGTTGGCCCGTCGTTTGAGGCCGCCGGGTGGGGAATACCCGAAAGGGCCACTCCGGCCCGGAGGTATGTCGCGTACAGGCACATTTCCCTGTCCTGGCCGGCTGCAATGTACCTGTCTTGCAGATGCGGCATAATTGTTTGCGGTGCCCACAGACCAACAAGATCACGCCCGCCCGCACCATTTTGTGAACCGTGTCACCTCATCCGCTTGGCAAACCCTCACAGGAGAGAACCATGTTCAATCGCTTGAAAACTCTGGCTGCCGCGCTGCTCGCCACGGCGTGGGTCGCAATGCCGGCCGTTGCGCAAACCGCCATTTGCTACAACTGCCCGCCGGAATGGGCCGATTGGGGCACGCAGTTGAAACTCATCAAGGAAAAGACCGGCATCACCGTCCCGCAGGACAACAAGAATTCCGGGCAGTCGCTTTCGCAATTGGTCGCGGAAAAAGGTAACCCCGTCGCGGACGTGACCTATCTCGGCGTAACGTTTGGAATCCAGGCCAAGAAGGAAGGGGTGGTCACTGGCTACAAGCCCGCCAAGTGGGCAGATATTCCGGATGGACTGAAAGACGCCGATGGCGCGTGGTTCACCATCCACTCCGGCACCCTGGGCTTCATGGTGAATGTCGATGCGCTGAAAGGCAAGCCGGTGCCAAAATCCTGGGCCGACCTGCTGAAGCCCGAATACAAAGGCCTGATCGGCTATCTTGATCCGCCGAGCGCGTTCGTCGGTTATGTCGGCGCGGTGGCCGTGAACCAGGCCATGGGTGGCAACATGAATGATTTCGGCCCCGCCATCAAGTACTTCACGCAATTGCAGAAGAACGATCCCATCGTGCCGAAGCAGACTTCGTACGCGCGCGTGCTGTCGGGCGAGATCCCGATCCTGCTCGACTACGATTTCAACGCCTACCGCGCCCGTTACAAAGACAAGGCGAATGTCGCCTTCGTGATACCGGCCGAAGGCACGGTGGTGGTGCCTTATGTGATGAGCCTGGTGAACAAGGGACCGAACGCCGCCAACGGCAAGAAGGTGCTCGATTTTGTTTTGTCCGACGAAGGCCAGGCGGTATGGGCCAACGCCTATCTGCGGCCGGTACGCGCAAGCGCCGTGTCCAAAGAAGCTGCGGCACGTTTCCTGCCGGCGGCAGAATATGCACGCGCCAAGACCATCGATTACGCCAAGATGGCAGAAGTGCAGAAGGGGTTCTCTGACCGGTATTTGAAAGAAGTGAAGTAAGGTTTGCCCGTGGCGCAACAATGCTGTTGCGACCCGGTTTCGAACCAATAGAAAGTGCTGTCGGCCCGGCGCAACCCTTGTGGTTGTTCGCCGGGACGACATGATTGGCCGTGATTTCATCAACTGAACGGTTTCCGCCATTTGCACGCGCAATCGAATGAACCCTTGATGAAACCCGATCATCGCGAATCCCTGCGCCACATCGCGCTGCTATTGCCCGCGTTCATCATTTTCTCCGCCTTCTGGCTGCTGCCGATGGCGCGCCTGCTTGCCGTGGGCGCCAGCGGCGAGATGGGCATTTCCGCCTATTGGGCAGTGGTCACCGATGCGCGCTACTTCAGCAGCCTGGTCTCGACGGTTGTGCTGTCTGCCACCGTAACCGTCGCCACCATCATCATCTCCGGCATTGCCGGGATGTTCCTTCAGCGCAATCGATTCTTCGGCCGCAGTTTTCTGCTGGCAGCGCTCACTTTTCCGCTCGCATTTCCCGGCGTGGTCGTGGGCTTCATGGTCATCTTGCTGGTAGGCCGGCAGGGGTTGGTCGGCAGCGTGACGGAATGGCTGTTCGGCGAAAAGTTGGTGCTCGCCTATTCCATGGCCGGCCTGTTCCTGGGGTACCTGTATTTTTCCATCCCGCGCGTCATTCTGACGATCATGGCCGCCGCGGAAAAGCTCGATGGCGCGCTCGAAGAAGCGGCTCGTTCGCTCGGTGCGTCCCCCTGGCAGGTGATTCTCGATGTGATGATTCCCGGCTTGAAGCCGGCGCTGATTTCATCCGGCGCCATCTGCTTTGCCACCAGC
>JBDTSU010000432.1:0-3205 GCA_039930965.1 Betaproteobacteria bacterium | reverse complement strand
TGCACGAACATGCCACGCACCTTGGTGGTCTGGTCGGCGCGTCCCATCCAGCCCTTGATGCGCAGACTGGTTCGTCCGCACGGTGAAACACCGGGCAACACCGCCGACAGGTCGCCGGTCGCGAAACGCAGCAAGGGGTAATCGCGGTTGAACGTGGTGACCAGAACCTCGCCGACTTCGCCCGCCGCAACCGGATCGCCGGTGCCGGGCCGAACGATTTCGAGGATGATGTTTTCGTTGACAATCAGGCCCTCACGCGCGGACGATTCGTAGGCAATGAGGCCGAGATCCGCCGTGCCGTAAGCCTGGTAGGCGTCGATACCGCGCGCCTTCAGCAACTCACGTACCGGCGCCAGGAACGCCTCTCCCGACACCAGCGCGCGGCGAATCGAGCCGATGTCAGCCTGCATTTCGCCGGCTTTCTCCAGCAGGAGTTTCAGGAAAGACGGCGTGCCGACGTAGCCGTCGGGCCCAAGCGCGGCGATGGCCGCCACCTGCATTTCGGTCTGCCCGACCCCACCCGGAATGACCGCGCAACCGAGCGCGTGCGCGCCGGTTTCGAACATCGACCCGGCCGGCGTGAGGTGATACGAAAAGGCGTTGTGGACGATGTCGCCGGCGCGAAAGCCGGCGGCAAACAGCACCCGGGCAGCGCCCCAATAATCGGCCGCCCGCCCTTCGAGGTCATAGATCGGACCGGGCGACACAAACAGTCTCGCCATGCGGCCGGGCGCGGTCGCGTTGAGGCCGCCGAACGGTCGCTGCCGGCCCTGCAATTCGTGGAGGTCCGACTTGCGCGTCACCGGCAGCCGCGCCAATGCCTCGCGCGAAGCAATGGCCTCAACATCGACGTCAGACAGCAAACCGGCGAAGTAAGGCGCGTTCACCTTCGCATGGGCGAGCTGGTCCGGCAGTGCCGCGAACAACTCGTGCTCGCGTTGCAGCGGGTCGCGCGTTTCCAGTGTGTCGTAGTGTTCTTGCATCACGCCAGCCAGCGTTTGCGCCGCCGATAGTGCTTCACATCGCGGAACGATTTGCGTCCCGACTTTGAAATACCCAGGTAGAACTCCTTGACGTCTTCATTCTCCGACAGGCTGGCCGACGCACCTTCCATCACCACCCGCCCGTTTTCGAGGATGTAGCCAAAATCGGCAAAGCGCAGCGCCACCATGGTGTTCTGCTCGGCCAGCAAAAAGCTGACGTGTTCCTTTTGATTGAGATCGCGCACGATCTCGAATATCTCTTCGACAATTTGCGGCGCCAGGCCCATGGAAGGTTCGTCGAGCAGGATCATTGACGGTTTCGCCATCAGCGCACGACCGACCGCCGTCATTTGTTGCTCGCCGCCCGAGGTATATCCCGATTGCGCATGACGCCGGGTCTTCAACCGCGGGAAATAGGTATACACCTTCTCCAGGTCCGCCAGCATCGCCGCGCGTCCGTCGTTCCGGGTGTAAGCGCCGGTGAGGAGATTTTCCTCGACGGTCAGGTGCGCGAAGCAGTGCCTGCCCTCCATCACCTGCACCACACCGCGCTTCACCAGGTCCGAAGGCGAAAGCCGATCAACACGTTCGGCGCGAAACATTACCGATCCCTTGGTCACGTCGCCGCGCTCGCTCTTCAGCAGGTTGGACACCGCGCGCAGGGTGGTGGTCTTGCCCGCGCCGTTGGCGCCGAGTATGGCCACGATGCCGCCTTCCGGCACATTCAACGACACGCCTTTTAGCACCAGGATGACGCGGTTGTAAATGACCTCGATGCCATTGACGGCAAGCAGCGGTGGCGTGGTGGAGGTGGCGGATTTCATGGCTGGTTTTCGACGATTGCGGCCGGACAACGAAGATGGGACGTGGACGAGCAGTGAATGCGCCACACGGCGCCGCGAGAGAGCAAGGCGCAGCCTCACTCTCTCCGGTCCGCGCCCGCTTACCCTGCGACGGCTCGCATGCCTACTTCTCCTTCGAGCAATCGCGCGGGGTGATCTTTCTTTCCGCCGCGTACTTCGCCGATGCCGCCTTGACCATCGGTCCGAGGAGCTTCTGATCGGACGTATACCAATCCGACGTATAGCTCCAGGCCTTGCCGTCCCAGGTGTGGATGCGTGCCGAGCGCGCGCCTTCGTGATCGGCGCAGGAAGTCTTGAGCGGCTGCATCATGCCTTCCAGGCCCAGCGCTTTGATGCGCGCCGCGTCTAGATTGAGATGTTCGGCACCCCAGCGCAGTTCCTCGCCGGTGACGACGCGGTTGCCGTATTTGGCCTGCGCGACGCGGATTGACTCAACCACCAGCGCCGCGGAAATCATGCCGCGGTTATAGAGCACGTTACCGACTTCCTTCCGCTCACCGGTACCTTTGTTCTTGTCGTGGAGATACTTGGTGATTTCCTTATGCACCGGATTGTTGCTCTCGGCACTGTGGGCCAGCGCCAATCCGTTGTATCCCTTCGCCGCCATTTCGGCCGGCGTCACGTCCGGTTCGGCCGCGGCCCACCAAACGGCATACATCTGCAGCCGCGGATACGAGACCGCGATCGCTTCCTTGATCGCCGTCGAATTCATCACACCCCAGCCCCACAGGAACACATAGTCGGGACGTTGCTGGCGAATCTGCAGCCAGGTGGCTTTCTGCTCGACGCCGGGGTGCGTCACCGGCAGTTTCATAAGTTCGAAACCGTGCCGCTTGGCGTGTTCTTCGAGCACCGGGATCGGCTCTTTCCCATACGGTGAATCGTGGTAGACCAGGGCGATCTTCTTGCCCTTGAGGCTGCCTTTCTTGGCGACGTGCTGGACCAGCATGTCGGCCGCGGACCAGTAGGTGCCCATCAGCGGAAAGTTCCAGGCGAACACGCTGCCGTCGGCCGATTCGGAACGTCCGTAGCCGGTGGAATACAGCACGATCTTGTCGGCCGGCACCTTTTCGGTCAGCGCGAAGGTGATGCCCGTGGACAGGGGGTTGATGGCAACCGGCTTCTTGCTCTTGAAGCGCTCATAGCATTCCACGCCGCGGTCGGTGGCATAGCCGGTCTCGCATTCCTCGAACGCCAGCTTGACCTTGTTGACACCGCCATCGCGCTCATTGATGAGCTTCATGTAGTCGACAAATCCGTTCGCCCATGGCACGCCATTGGGTGCGTACGGTCCGGTTCGATACACGCGCAGCGTCTGTTCGCCGCCAAAATCAAATTGCAGGTTGCCCGCGCCGCCCG
>JBDTSU010000431.1:0-3207 GCA_039930965.1 Betaproteobacteria bacterium | reverse complement strand
AACGCGCCCTTCAATCCCGCCTCACGGCTGTTCGATCCCGCGCAGGCCGGCGGCGCGCTGCTCGATATCGGCATCTACAATCTCACCGTCACGCGATGGGTAATGGAAAATGCCGGGGCAAACGCCGGTGCAAACGCGGAGACCGCAATCGGGCAATGCCCGCCGGCCATGCAGATCCACGCCTCTGCCGTCATCGGCCCGACCGGGGTGGACCATCGCACCGCCGCCACCATCGTGTTTCCGGAAGGCGTCACGTCGCAGCTTGTGTGCAGCCTCGATAGCGACGGCGACGATACGTTCCGCATCCATGGCGAGCGCGGCACCATCACCATTCACCGGCATTTCTGGAGCGCCTGCGCCGCGACGCTGGCGCGGACCGGTGCTGCGCCGGTCACGATGGAACGTCCCTGGCGCATCAACGGATTCGAAGGTGAGATCGAGGAAGCCATGCGCTGCGTCGCCGCCGGCAAGGTTGAGAGTGATGTGATGCCGCATGAAGAGACGCGCCAGACACTGGCGTGGATGGATCAGATCCGGCGGGAAGTGGGGGTGCGGTATCCGTTTGAGGGGGGCTGAAGGTTTGGCGACTTTCCTTCGCAGCGCCGAAACCTGCTTGCAAGAAACGTATAACGCCATTTGGTGCGGCTTTCCGGCCATAAATAGTCTGAAAGACCCGCCAATGCTTGAGTTTGGCGACGGGAAGTGGAAACCCGACGTCCCAGCGAAGGGTGAGGCGGGGATTTCGCGATGCAGAGTATCCCGTCCGCTGAACCGGGTGGCCATGCAGGGCCACCCGTGGGAGTGGACCCAGTCCGTTCCAAGTCCTTGAAATAAGATGGACTGGATTCCAGCCTACGCTGGAATGACGAATTTTGGAGGTTTCGAGAAGTTCTCTAGCCTGGCCAGCATCGGCCCCGGGACGATCGCGCACAAATTCGCCGAGGCCATCACGCGATCACGCGCCTCGGCGGCGCTGCCAGGAAGCGGCCGCGACAGCCCATCTGACCCGCACGTCATGAAATGCCCAACGACGTTCACTGCCCCATCAGTACAAGCGGATTGCTGTATCGAAGTGCCAGGTCCGGCGGACTTCGATCACGTCGTATGCGAGGGCCAGTCCCGGCGGGAACGCCGGATTGGGCACATGGCTTTGCACGATGCGCCGTATCGCTTCATCGACTTCCGGCACGCCACTGGAGAGCACGAAGGTCACGGACTCGACGGTGCCGTCGCTGCGCAGGGCCACGGTCACCATGGGATCGGTGTGAGGCCGTTTTGCCACATCGCGGACCGTCTCGACTGGCGTGTTGAACTGGATCTTGCGGGCCCACGCTTCCGCGTACTGGACGAGTTCGACGTTGGCGTCGGTGCGCCCCCAAAGCCTGCCCCGGCGTGCGGTGCTCAACGACAGGGGTAGCTTGGAGGCTGCGTCACGCCGGGCGGCTTCCTCATTGAGCACGCGTCCCATCGCCTCACGCCGCGCCGCGCGTCTGGCGTCCTCTTCCTTTTCCTCCTTGATGCGCGCGGCCTCTTTCTGGGCCGCGGCCTGTCGCAGGGCGTCCTGGCGTTCGGCCTCCTGTCGCGCGGCCTCCAGCCGTGCCGCCTCAGCTCGCGCTGCAACTTGACGAGCGGCTTCCAGACGTTGTGCTTCCGCCTGTGCGGCGGCAAGCCGCGCGGCCTCCAGGCGTGCCGCCTCCAGTCGTGCGACCTCCGCGCGCGCCGCTGCCTGCCGAGCGGCCTCCTGACGCTGCGCCTCTTGTTGTGCCGCAGCCAATCGCGCGGCCTCCTGGCGCTCGGCTTTCAATCGCTCGGCATCGATTCGTGCCGCTTCCAATCGTTCGGCCTCCAATCGTGCAACCTCCGCGCGCGCCGCCGCCTGACGAGCAACGTCCTGGCGCTGCGCATCCTGCAATGCTGCGGCCAATCGCGCGGCCTCCTGGCGCTCGGCTTTCAGTCGCTCGGTCTCCAGCCGTGCAGCCTCCACTCGCGCGGTTTCAGCCCGTGCTGCCTCCAGCTGTTCCGCCTGTCGCTGCCGTTGTCGTTCTGCCTCGCGCTCCGGATCGGGCTTGGCCACTTCAACGGGCCGCTGCGGCACTTCCGGTTCGGCAGGCTTCGGCGTCAGCTCCGCGGCAACGCTTGGTGCCGGCATCACGGTTTCCAAGGCGGGCGCAATTGGTGCGGCTGGTGCGGTGGCGATGACAGGTGCCGGTGCCGGCGGCGGCGGCACGGCGAACGTGGCATCGGCCGACCGCTCCACGGCAATCAGTTCCGGCACGGGGATCGGTATTGGCGCCGCTTCAACGGTCGCTTCGGTGGGCAAAGGCGTTTTTGCAGGAGTCGCAACGGTCGCGATCTCCGGCGCCCGCCCGGCCGGTGCCGGCATCTTTGTCTCGGCCCTCGCAGCAGGCAAGATCACTTCCGCCATGCGGCTCGGGATCGGTGCTGCGGCCACGGCGGGCGTCGGGGCTGGCGCGGCGGCAACGGGTGGCTCGATCGCTACCTGCCTCAGCGGCTCCTTCACCAACGGAATCGCCGGCTCCGCGACGATGACCCGCGCCGGTACCAGCGTGACGAGTAGATCGGGCACTTCGACTCGCCGCTCCCGCCATGGAAAGCCGAAGCCCGGCAGACCACGTCCCTGGCCGAAGGTCAGGCTCAACAGCAGCGTGTGAAACAGCAGGGAAAGCAGGAGGGCGAGCGTCAGCCGTTTACGTTCACCGCTCATGCGTGGGCCCGGTTGCTGTCTGCGGCCGGCGGCTCGCGGAGATCGTGACGGCCCTGGCTTCCTCCTGGCACGCGGCGGGCGCGTGTTCGATACCGAACTGCACCAGCATGTCCGACGCGGCGGGGATGAAGTTTGTGCTCACGGTGGGAGTTTGCCATGGAGATCGCGGTGACGGACCGGTTCACCATGTCAATTGGACACATCTAGCCTGCATATTTCATGGGGGCGCGTTCGACGGGGTGAGGCGGGGGTTTTGCGGCGCATGCGTAGCACCCGTCCGAACCGGAAACCGATGCAGCGGTTGCCGAGGGTCGATGGTCAATGGTCAATGGTCAATGGGTGAGCGATTTTTCGTTCGACTGACCACGGCGAGTCATGCCACGGGAAGAGAACACTCATCTGGCAAACCCGGCGCCGGCCAGCGGCCCGTTATCGAATGCGCAGAGCCTGTCCTGAGCCTGTCGAAGGGCCCGACATAGCAA
>JBDTSU010000430.1:0-3208 GCA_039930965.1 Betaproteobacteria bacterium | reverse complement strand
TCCACCACGGTCTTTTCGATTTCCAGCAGCATGACGATCGCCTCTTCAATATCGCCCTCATCGACCAGCAGGATATCCGACACCAGCCTTGCCACGACCGCGCGCGTGATCTTGCCCGGCTCTTTCACCGCGATGCCCTCGGCGATGGTCGACTGGCCGAACTGCGCCTCGATACCGGAGATTGCCGCCAGCATCGAGGGAAAGCGCGTGGTCTCCACACCAACAATATCGATGTCCGGCCGCAGGGCCTTGGCGGCAATCGCCATGCCGCTGATCAATCCGCCGCCGCCGATGGCGATGCAAAGCGTATCGAGCTTTGGATGGGACTCGAGCATCTCCAGCGCGATGGTGCCCTGCCCGGCGATGACGCTTGCATCGTCGTAGGGATGCACGAACGTCAGTTTCTGTTCCGCCGCCAGCGTCAGGGCGTGTGCCTTGGCCTCGTCGAAATTTTCGCCGCGAAGCACCACCTGCGCGCCGTGCCGCTGGGTCATCTCCACTTTCACATTGGGCGTAAATCTCGGCATGACAATGATGCTGGGGATGCCGAGCCGGGTGGCGTGATGGGCTACGCCTTGCGCATGATTGCCGGCCGATGCCGCAACCACCCCGCGCTCTCGCTCGTCGGCCGAAAGCGATACCAGCTTGTTCAGCGCGCCGCGTTCCTTGAAGCTGGCGGTGAACTGGTGATTTTCGAACTTGAGATAAACCTCCGCGCCGGTGATTTCCGAAAGCGTGCGCGAGTGCAGGCACGGCGTGTTGGCGACATGGCCCGACAGCGTTTGGCGAGCCGATTCAATGTCGGCCAGGGAAACAGTATTCATGTCATTCATTGCAGGAATTGGTAGTCGACTTCGGGTTTGCGGCCCGACACCAGATCCGCCAGCGCGCGCCCGGAACCGCAGCCTTCGGTCCATCCCAGCGTGCCGTGGCCGGTATTGAGGAACAGGTTGGACATACGCGTGCGTCCGATCAGCGGACAATTGGATGGCGTGGCGGGACGCAGCCCTGTCCAGTAAACCGGGTTGTCGTAATCGGCCGCATTCGGGAACAGCTCCCGCGCGCGTTTCACCAGTGCCTCGGTACGGATCAGCGACAGGCTTGTGCTGTAGCCATCGAGTTCGGCGGTGCCGGCGATGCGCAGGCGGTTGCCCAATCGCGAGAACACGATCTTCATCGCTTCGTCGGTCAGGCTGACCGTGGGCGCGCCGTCAAAGCCTTCGGTCGACAGCGTCGCCGAATAGCCCTTGGCCGGATAGACGGGAATGGTGATGCCGATGGGTTTCAGCATGAGGTAGCTGTAGCTTCCCATGGCGCAGACGTAGACATCCGCACGCTCGGTTTCGGTGTGGCCGGTCGAGTGCCGCAGGCGCAGGCCGCTCACCTTGCCGGCGTCGGTCTCGATGGCTTCGACCATGGCCCCGTATTTGAACGTCACCCCTTTTTCGGCGCAAAGCGCGGCGAGGTTGCGGGTAAAGGTGTGCGCATCGCCGGACTCATCGGTCGGCGCGAAGGTCGCGCCCGCGAGGCGATCGCGAATGTGATGCAGCGCGGGCTCGATGGCGATGGCCTCCTCCGCCGTCTTCACTTCGCGGTCGATGCCGTATTGCAGCAGCAGCTTCGAGGCCTGCTGCGCGGCGAGGAAATCCTCCTGGCTGGTATAAAACTGCAGGATGCCCTTGCTGAGCTGGTCGTACTGGATGCCGGTTTCCTGGCGCAACTCCTGCAGCGCCCGCCGGCTGTAGAGCCCGAGGTTGACCATCTCGCGAATATTGTGGCGAAACCGCCATGGCAGGCATTCGATCATGAAGCGCATCCCCCACGACAATTGGTGCCACTCCAGCCTTGGCCGAAACAGCAACGGCGCGTCATCCCTCATCAGCCATTTCAGGACCTTGAACGGCGCGCCCGGCGCCGCCCACGGCTCCGATTGCGAGACCGAAATCTGCGCACCGTTGGCGAAACTGGTTTCCAGGCCGGCGCCGGGCTGACGGTCGATGACCGTCACCGCATGACCCAGCTTGGCCAGGTACCAGGCACTGGTGGTGCCGATAATGCCGGCACCCATGACGATCACCTTCATCTATTGCTCCGGGAATTCATTTTGATTGTGGACTTGCGGGACCGGGCAGCAGGGGCGCCGGCAATGAGCGGTGACACGGTCGATATCGCCGGTTCCAAGCGAAGCCGGTGCCGCCGTCCACGCGAAAATGGCGGGATTGCGATACCATTGCTGGCAATACCGCAACATGATAGCTCAACAGCAAAGCGATATTCATGCACAAAACCCTCGCCGATTTCGTCCGCAACGCCTGCGCCTTTGATCCCGCTGATACGCTGCTGCCGTTCACGGTGGACGGCATACTCGCCGGATGGATGAAGCCTTCGTTTGCCGCGCGTCTGGAAGCCTGGCCCGAATACTTCACGGTGCGGCCGCGCGGTGTCGGCATGATGGTTCACTTTGAAACACCCGAACACCGAAGCGCGGCCATTGCCGAAGTGGTGGAAGTGCTGGCGGCGGAAACCGTCATTTCAGGCTGGCGCGGAGAATTGGTGACCGTGTGCGAATCATTCTATTCGCCGCCCCTGTTTCATATCGAACGCGCGGCGACACGGCACTTTGGCCTCACGGCCTATGCCGCGCACCTCAACGGGCTCACCGTCCGGAACGGCGAGCCGCATATGTGGATCGGCCGGCGCTCGGACAACAAGTCCATCGACCCCGGCAAGCTGGACAATATCGTGGCCGGCCGCATTCCGCGCGGCATGTTGCCGTTCGAGACCCTCATCAAGGAAAGCCTCGAGGAAGCCGGCATGAGCGCGGAACTCGCGCAAACCGCCAAGGGCGCGGGCGCGGTGCGATGCAAGCGTGAAGTCGACGAAGGCCTGCACCACGAGATCATCTTTGTGCATGACCTGATCCTGCCGGAAAGCTTCGTGCCGAAAAACCAGGACGGCGAAGTGGCCGAATTCACCTGCATGCCGATCGCGGAGCTGAAAAGGCGGCTGGAGAAAAAGCCCGACGACTTTACCGTCGATGCGGCACTGGTCGTGCTGGATTGCCTGATCCGGCGCGGCTATCTCGCATCGGATCGTGACGATTATCTCGATCTGATCCACGCGCTGCGGCCGTAGCGCAAATACGCAAGACTCTAGCACTGGCGCTGACGCAACAACTCGGCCTTCATTTCTACGGCTTCGCGCTGAC
>JBDTSU010000429.1:0-3218 GCA_039930965.1 Betaproteobacteria bacterium | reverse complement strand
ATTGCCAGTTCCATGGCAATCCGGGTCGGCGCAATGATGGCGGACGTGCATACCCAGTACCACCAGACGCGCCCGTGGCTGCTGCTGGGCAACGGCGCTACTTACACCAGCAGTGCAATGCCGCAAAAACAGAATCCCGGGATTGTCATGGGCGTACGCAGCAAGGCTTCGGATGTCGTCGCGGCGGCTGCCTGGGTCACCATGCGGGCACACAACGTCGCCCCGGGAATGGTCGACTACAAGAATGCATGGGAGTCGCCGCGCACCTTTGTGCTGACGGTTGAAATGCTCAAGCAGTTTTCGGCGGTACTGAAGGCGCTGCAAATCGATCCGCGGCGCGCGTTGGAGGAGCTGAACAGCGACTGGACCACCTCGAGTGAGTTGGCCGACACCTTGCAACGCGTAAACCAGATTCCCTTCCGCGTCGGACATCACTTCGCCAGTGAAGTTGTCGCCTATGCGAAGGCGAACAATCTCAAGCCCGCCGAGTTCCCGCTTGCACAGGCGGTACGGCTTTACGCGGTGGCGTTGGACAAATTCGGCATCCCGCCATCCCGGTTTCCTCTGGATGAAACCGCATTCAGGGCAACCCTGTCAGCCGAAAACATGGTTCGAACCCGGGTCGGGACAGGCGGTCCGCAGCCGGCGGAGGTCAAGCGTATGCTCGGCCTCGCGAGAGACTCGCTGGAGACCGACAAATCATGGCTGGACGAGCGCAACACAAAGCTTGCCGACGCGCAGGCAAAACTCAATCAGTCGTTTCAAAAATTGCTGGGCAACTGAGCTTCCGCGCGAACGGCACCGCGTGGTCGGCCAGTTGCATCATGTGGCCGTTGTATCTGTCCGCATGAACCGACATTGCGTGTGGCTAACGGGCCGACATGCGATGGCGCGATCAGGTGGCGCACAATTGGACGCGAAAAGTGGGTCAAAGCTGGAAGCAATCGGACGCGGACGGTTCTGGATACAGCCTGGCGCAGTCGAACCTCCGCACTGGGTTGAAAGTTGCCGGTCGCTCCTGGCATTTCAAAACGAACTTCTTCCAATTCGGCGACTCCTAGCGTTTCAGATGAAAGCTCAAACCGCCAGAAGCGCCATGAGCGCCGAATGACGCCTGTCCGGTCAACCTTGCTGGCAATCGGCGTGATCGGCGCACTGTTGTTTGGCGCCGCCTTTTTCACTTCGCTCGTCGATCCGGTATTTGTCGAACGAATTGCCAAGGACATCATCCGGCAGCAAGTCGAAAAGCGAGTCCAGGAGCGGATTGACGTTCTTGACGAAAGCTACCTTGCCAATCAGGCCGGCCGCCTGATCAAAGGCATGCAGCAAAAGGTTGAAGACACCAGGCGCGCCCTGAAAGAACGGCTCCCGGAACGCATTGCGACCGTCATCGCGGAGATGGCCAAGGCTGATTGTGAATGTCGAAAAAAACTTGAAACCAGCATTCGCGGCGGGCTTGAAGGCATCATCTTGAGCGCCGCGCTGGCGCAGGAGCAATTGACGACGCTCATTCGGACGAAATATATGGAAACGGCCGGAAAGCTGACCCGCGAATTCAGAATCTTTACCGGCACGAATGCTTTCGTTTTCGCCTTGCTGGGCCTGGCGGCATACTTGAAGCCCGCTGCCGGTCTGCAACTACTGCCCGCGACCGTCATTCTGGTATTGGCTGCCCTGATCAATGCCTGTCTTTATTTTTTCAAGCAAAACTGGTTACACACGCTTGTCTTCAGCAACTACGTCGGGCTTGCCTATGTTGCCTATATGGCAGTCGTGTTCGTTGTGCTCTGTGACATCATCTTCAATCGCGGCAGAGTGACGACGCAGGTATTGAACGCGGCACTCAATGCGGTCGGTAGCGTCACGGTGCTGCCATGCTAAGAATGCTACCCTCAATGTGTGACATGTTCGAATGTCTGCGTTTTGACGATTTACGCCAGCCTCATGATCCGCGTTCATGGCCTGGACTGAAAGGGATTTAGATGAAGAAGCTTCTCGCTGTATTGATTGCCGGCATTTTTACCACCAGCGTGTATGCGCAGCCGCCCGCACCCTCGGCGAAGGCGGAATTGAAGGCAGCAGCACGAACCGTGAAAGCACATGTAAAGGCGGGGGCGAAGACCGTAAAGCGCGGGGTCAAACACGCGGCCAGGAAAGTGAAAAGGACCGCACGTCGAGCCAAGGCAAGAGTGAAGTCCGCCGCCAGCTAAGTCAACGCGCCCAAAGGCGTTCAAATGAAATCACTCACGGCGTCGAGACACGGATTGATCATCGGCCTTGGCGGCTTGTTCGGCGGCGCACTCGCGCGCAGCCTGGTGCCAACGTGGGATATTTGGCTTCGCGCGGCGCTCACGGCATACGCCGACGTTGCCGTTGCCGTTGCCGGCATGTTGGCTTGCGCACCGCGACCGCCGGCGCCTTAGTCGAGCACACTGCCCGGCGGCAGGTTGATCGCGCGCGCGAAACGCCCGCTAGTTCGGCATCTGCAGCTCGCCCAGGGCAATTTCCTTTTCCCATACCCTCACGCCCTCCGCCGAGAAACTGCGCAGCACCAGCTTGCGCGCCGTTTGCGGCCCGGTGAAGTCGATGGTGCAGAAGTTGCGGTTCGGGTTGTAGGTGCCGGGCACGATGGCCGGATTCTTGTATTCGTCCTCCATATGTGAAGAGCTGCCGGCGGTCAGCGAGGAACACGTCAGTTCATACAGTGGGTAGGCGCCCGGCCGTTCATTCTTCAGCAGCTCGGTGAAGTGCCGGTCCCCCGACAGGATCACCACGCCGTTTATCTTGTGCTCGACCAGGAACTTGAGGATATCGGCACGCTCCTTCGGAAACTTGTCCCAGCCTTCGTAGAACGTGTTGTATGAGTTCATCACCTGGCTGCCGACGACGATGAATTTCACCGGCGAGACTGACGCCAGTAGCGCATTCTTCAGCCAGCGCAGCTGTGCCGCGCCCAGCATGGTCTTGTCGTCGGCGATCAGCCGGTCGCTGTCGCGATAGTAGCGATTGTCGGTGAGGAAGAACTCGGCGTCGTTGAACAGAAAATTACCGAACGTGCCCGGCGCCTCCGGCAGGCCGTAGGTGGCATTGGCAAAGTAGCGCTTGAACAGCTTCAGCGATTCGCCTTTCAGCACGTAGCTGCTGTTGGCATCGTTGAGCGCGAATTCATGATCGTCCCAGATGGCGAAATGGTGGCCGGTGCGCAACAGGCCCTGCAC
>JBDTSU010000428.1:0-3221 GCA_039930965.1 Betaproteobacteria bacterium | reverse complement strand
CGCCTTTCCAGCCGATTACACCCGTTGATTTACCCACACTACTTCACGAAGACCCGAAAAATGAAACTGTCCCATCGCATCCCGCTCCTGTGTGCATCCGTTTTCGACCTCGTGCCGCTAACGGCGTCGGCGGCGATATACGACACGGCCTGGCAGGTCGCCGACTTGCGCAGCTTCTTCCACGGCGACCCGTCACCGCCAGCCAAGGCGCCGCCGCCGAAACAACTTGCGGTGGTGTCGACCGCGCAGGGCGTCGCGGCAGACGCCCAGATCGAGGGCTTCTTGCGCGGCTTCGCGGACGCTATCAAAGCGCGCGACGGCAAGGCGCTGTTGCCACGCCTGTCTGAGAAATACACGATCGACGATTTGCCGAGCGGCCTGAAAGCGGGTGACTTCTTTCTCCAGGCGATCGAACAAATCACCGGCCCGAACGAGATCGTCATCACCGCGCTGGAAAGCAGGAACAACATTCGCACCGCAAAGATAGAATTCCGTTACAACGCCGACAAGATCAAATCCAGAACTTTTCAATTCGATGCCGCCGGAAGGTTGCTGTGGTCGGATTTGTTCACCCTGCAGTCCCGACGGGCGGACGCATGAATCTGATGGCCGATCCGGTCGCTGGCAGTGACCATGACGGGGCGCTCAACCGCGCGCCGGGAATCATCGCCATCGACAACGTCGCCAAATCGTTTGCCTTGCGCGGCGGGCAGGTTTGTCATGCCTTGCGCGGCGTCACACTGCACATCGCCGCGGGCGAATACGTGGCGGTCCTCGGCAAATCGGGCAGCGGCAAGTCGACGCTGCTCAACCTCATCGCCGGGCTGGATCGACCCGGCGGCGGCGACATTCGGGTGGCGGGCACGCCACTGAACAGCCTCGGCGAAAACGCCATGGCACGCTGGCGCGGAAGCAATGTCGGTGTCGTGTTCCAGTTCTTCCAATTGCTGCCGACATTGACCGCCGTTGAAAACATCATCCTGGCGATGGAGCTGGTCGGCACGGTGCCGCAAGCGCAGCGGCGCGAGCGCGCGCTCAACTTGCTGCAGCGGGTCGGCCTGGCCGATCAGGCGCACAAGCTCCCCTCCACACTGTCCGGCGGCCAGCAACAGCGCGCCGCCATCGCCCGCGCGCTGGCCAACGATCCCCCCATCGTGCTGGCCGACGAACCGACCGGCAACCTCGATACCGAGACCGCCGCCGATATCAACGCGCTGTTCCGGCAACTCGCACTGCAAGGCAAAACGCTGCTGATCGTGACGCATGACGTCAATCTGGCCGAGACCGCGCACCGGATCATCGAACTGAAAGACGGGATGGTGATCGCCGATCATCCGCGCGGCCGGGCGGCCGCATGAACATGCGCTGGCGCAAGGTCGCCGGAGACTTGCAGCTGTACCGCCTGCAAATCGGCATGATCGCGCTCGTGCTGGTGCTGGGCACGGCCGGCGTCGTCGCCGCGCTGAATGCGCAGGCCATTCTCAAGCGTGAGATCGCCGCAAGCTACGCGACCGCCGCATCGCCGGACATCGCACTCTGGTTCGACCGGGTGGAGCCGCAATTGGAAAGAACTATCGCCGCCGAAGAAGGTGTGGCGGCAACGGGCGCGCGGCGCGTGGCGTTCGCACGCGTTGCCGCCCGCGATGGTACCTGGTTGCCGATACGCCTGCTGGTCGCGGATGATTTTGCGACGCAGAAGCTGGGCCTGGTTCACCAGCACGGCGGCGCCTGGCCGGCCGGAGACGGCTCAATCCTGATCGAGCAATCGGCACGGACGCTAATCGAGGCCGACGTCGGCGGCGCGGTTCGGCTGCGCACACCGGCGGGCGACATCGTGTCGCTGCCGGTGGGGGGCTTCGTTCACGACACCGCCGTCGCCCCCAGCACGCAGGAACGCCTGATCTATGCGTACATCACGCCGGGCACCGCCGCGCGGCTCGGCCAGAACCCGGCGCTCGATCAGTTGCTGGTGAAGATGGAACATCGCGCCTCGGCCGGCGCCGCCTACGAATTGGGCAACACGTTGAACGAGGCCTTGGCGCGCCAGGGCACGCCGGCCCTGCGCATGGAAGTGCTGCCGGCCGAACATCCCCACGCGCCACTCATGAACGCCATGCTGCGCGTGCTGGGCGTGTTGTCGGCCATCGCCTTCACGTGCAGTGCGGCATTGGCGGGCTACATGGTGTCGGCATGGATGCGCCGCGAAGTCCGTCAGGTGGGCATCATGAAAACGCTGGGCGCGCGCTGGCAGCAAATCGCCGCGCAATATCTGGCGCTGGTCGCACCCACGGTGCTGGTGGCGATCGCGCTGGCGCTGCCGCTGGGCACGCTGCTGGGCCGCGCCATCGTGGGCTACTACGCGATCGCGCTCAATATCGATGTGGCGGACTGGCAAGCACCGCAGGCATTGTTGCGCCAGGAGATCGCTTTCGCGCTGTGCATTCCCCTCATCGCCATGATCCTGCCGATCGTGCGCGCCGCGCGCATGTCTCCACAAACGGCCATCCATGATGCCGGCATCATCGCCTTGTCCGGCGCAAGCCGCCTGGCCGCGCGCCTGATCCGGTTTCCGGGGCGCATACGCTGGACTTTCGCGCTGCGAAACAGCTGGCGGCGGCCATGGCGGCTGATGATGATGATGCTGGGCCTCTCCGCCGGCGGCGCATTGCTGCTGATGACGCACAGCAATTACGAGAGTTTCATGCATGTGATCGATGCCAACCTCGGTAACCAGGGACACGACATCGAGGTGCTGCTGCAGCGCCCGCTGCCGGCCGCACAACTTGAAGCGATTGCGCGGCGTGTGCCCGACGTGGAAATCGCCGAGGCCTGGCGCCGTGCCGGGGTGAACCTGGTGCCGCACGCGGCCGCCACCGGTGACCTGACCCTCGGTGAAAACCGCCGCGTCACGCTGAGCGCCTACCCGCCCGACACGAGACTGTTCCGCCTGTCGGTGGTACGCGGCCGCGCGCCCACCCAGGGCGCGAGCGACGAAGTGCTGGTGACACGAAATTTTCAGGATTCTTACCCGCAGCTGCAAATCGGCAGCCAGGTCGACCTGTTGTTCCGGGGGCGCAACGTGCCGGTCAACGTGGTGGGAATGGTCGAGGAGATCGGCGCGCCGGCCCTCTATACAGATTTCGCCACGTTCGACGCCGTGACCGGCCTGGGCGACCAGTCTTCCTCGGTTCGCGTCAAGGCGCGCGGCGATCAGATCGAGC
>JBDTSU010000427.1:0-3226 GCA_039930965.1 Betaproteobacteria bacterium | reverse complement strand
TGTTCGCGCAGGTCGACAAGATCGGCTACGACGGCTGGGTGAGCGCGGAATACAAGCCGAGCGGGAAGACCGAAGACAGCCTGGGGTGGCTGGCGCCATTCCTGGGGTAGCCGGGTTTGGGCCGCGAGAGGTGAAGCGTAGCGAGGATGCAAGGTTCTCGCCGGCTGACTCCCGGCATCACCAAATCCACTCGACGTCCACGGGAGACTTCACTCGCAGCCTGGCGAAGGAATGAACAGGCTGCGCTGAATCAGCAGCTTGGCCGAAATGCGCTTCGACAGGCTCAGCGCGAACGGAGGTTATTGGAAATTTCCGACACCAAACTCCAGCACCGGCGCGCCTCCCCAGCCTTTTTTACCCGCAAACCCGCGCCAATGCTGGAGTTTGCCAATTTTTGCAAACCCGCCCACCCACGCGGAGTGACGCGCAATCGAACCCATGTACACTCCCGCCTACAGTCAATCCTGATGCTGAATCCAAACATCATTTACCGCAAACCTCAGTGACGACCCCCAGCCAACAAGCGCGAACCCTGCAGGAGCAACAGGCTGTTCGACTGCAACAATTCCTGATCGCCGCCGGCTCTTATGCGATCGCCATTCCCCTGCTGTTCCTGGCCAACCTGGCAAAGCTGATCGCCTTCGGTCCCGCGTTGATGGCGATCGGCATGGTGTTTGCCGTCAACGGCGTGTTCTATGCGCTGTTCAAGTCCGGCGCCAACCTGCGCTTCAAGGACCCGAGCCTCACCCACGCCCAGACTTTCGTCGGCATCGCCTTTGTGATGTTCGTCGCCTACAGCTTCAAGCAGGACCGCAGCCTGGTGCTGATCTGGTGTTTCGTGGTGCTGCTGTTCGGCGTGTTCCGTTTCAAGACCCGCGAATTCATCGTCACCACGCTGGTCATCCTCGCCGGCTACGCGCTGGTCATCAACCTGCTGATGAACTTCAAGCCCGAGACCGTCAATGTCTACCTGGAATGGTTCCAGTGGGCGACGCTGGCGATGGTGCTGCCGGCCTTCGCGCTGATCGGCGGGCGCATCAGCAAGCTGCGCGCCTCGATGGCTGAAAACAATGCCGAGCTGGTGAAGGCGCTGTCGACCATTCAGGTACTCGCCAATCACGATTCGCTGACCGGGTTGCCCAACCGCGCCATGTTCAACGACAGCCTGCAGGCGGCGATCGCGCGCGCGTCGCGCGCGAACACGATGCTCGGGCTGTTCTTCATCGACCTCGACAATTTCAAGCACGTCAACGACACGCTCGGCCACCCGTTCGGCGACCGCGTGCTGCGCGAGGTCGTGCGGCGCTTTGCCGCCCTGGTGCGCGACGGCGACACGCTGTCGCGCTTCGGCGGCGACGAATTCGTGCTGCTGGTGGAAAACCTCAAGGAACCCGCCGACGTGCACAGCATCGCGCAGAAGCTGCAGTCGGTGCTCGATCCGCGCGCCATGATGGATGGCAACGACATCAACCTCTCCTCCAGCATCGGCGTCTGCGTGTATCCCGCCGACGGCAAGGACGCTTCCACGCTGCTGGCCAACGCCGATATCGCCATGTACCAGGCGAAGGCGTCGGGCCGCAAGCAGTACTGCGTCTTCTCGACCACCATGAGCGATCGCGCCGCTGAAAAATACCAGCTGGAGACCGCCCTGCGGCGCGGGCTGGAAGAGGATCGCTTCCGCATGCATTACCAGCCGAAAATCGATATCGCCTCCGGCCGCATCACCGGCGTGGAGGCGCTGATCCGCTGGGAACACCCGGAACTGGGCCTCGTCTATCCGGACCGCTTCATCCCGCTCGCCGAAGAGACCGGCCTCATTATCGCCATCGGCCGCTGGACGCTGACCGAAGTCTGCGCGCGCGCGAAAGCCTGGGAAGAACAGGGAGTCCCGCCGATGATCATGTCGGTCAACCTGTGCGGCTCGCAATTGATGCATCCGGAGTTCGTGAAGGACTGCGCCGCGGCGCTGAAAGCCGCCGGCCGCAAGCCGGAACTGTTCGAGCTCGAGATCACCGAAAGCATGGTGATGCAGAACCCGGAACGCGCCACCGAACTGATGGACGAACTGCGCGGCATCGGCATCCGCCTCGCCATCGATGATTTCGGCACCGGCTATTCCTCGCTCGCCTATCTGAAGCAATTCCCGGTGCACACGCTGAAGGTGGACCAGAGTTTTGTGCGCGACCTGCCGCACAACCGCGACGATGTCGCCATCACCCGCGCCGTGATCGCCATGGCGCACAGCCTGAAGATGAACGTGATCGCCGAAGGGGTCGAGCGCCTCGAGCAGCTGACGCTGCTGGAAGCCGAGGGCTGCGACGAGTTCCAGGGATTCTATTGCGCGAAGGCGCTGCCCGAAGACGAGCTGCTCGCGTTCATGAAGACCCACGCGGAAAAACTGGCGGCCTGAATGTCAACCCGCCCGGCCCCGCTCGCACGCGCCGGCGTCGCGGTGGTGGTGGCCGTCGCCGCGCTGCTGTCCGGGTACAAACTGTGGTTGATGTGGATGAGCCGCGAGCCCTCATGGCCGAATATGGTGGCGCGCGTCGACATCCCGAGCCCCGCCGACAACAGCCTGCAGCCGGCGATGTTCTACGCGCCGCCGCCCTCATCCGCCGAGGCCCCCCGGCCGCTGCTGGTGGCGCTGCACACCTGGGGCGCGGGCTTCAACCAGTCCGATTCCATCGCCTACGCCGACTGGTGCATCGCCCACGGCTGGGTGTTCGTGCACCCGCATTTTCGCGGCGCCAACGACCAGCCGGCGGCGATGGGCTCCGAATGGGTGGTCGCCGATATCCTCGCCGCGGTCGAGTACGCGAAACAGCACGCGAAGGTCGATCCCGGCCGCATCTATCTCATCGGCGAATCGGGCGGCGGCTACGCGGCACTGTTGATGGCGGGCCGCGCGCCGCAGGAGTGGGCAGGCGCCTCGGTGTGGGTACCGCCGGTCGACATGCAGGCGTTTCACGATGAATCGAAAGCCCGCGGCTTGCGCTTCGCCGCGCACATCGCGCAGGCCTGCGGCGGCGCGCCTGAGACCGGCTCGGCGGCGGCCGCCGAGTGTGCGAAGCGATCCGCCACCACCACCCTCGCGCGCGCCCGCGACGTGCCCATCGACCTCAATGCCGGCATCCGCGACGGCCATGACGGCGGCGGCAGCGTCTCCATCCGCCATAGCCTCACCGCCTTCAACCTGCTGGCCGACCCGGCCGACCGGTTCAGCGCC
>JBDTSU010000426.1:0-3232 GCA_039930965.1 Betaproteobacteria bacterium | reverse complement strand
GCGCCATGCGAATCATGCGTTTTTGCAGCGCCGGCACGGCGGCATCGCCGACCTCGACGGCCAGGTCGCCGCGCGCGACCATGATGCCGTCGCAGGCTTTCATGATGTCGTGCAGCGCTTCATTAGTCACGGCTTCGGTGCGTTCGATCTTGGCGATCAGCATGGCGCTGCCGCCCGCCGCGCGCATCAGCTCGCGCGCCATGTACATGTCCGCGCCGCTCTTCGGAAACGATACCGCAAGGAAATCGGCCTTCAGCGCCGCGGCCGTTTTGATATCCTCCATGTCCTTCGACGTCAGCGGCGGGGCGGTCAGGCCGCCACCCTTGCGGTTGATGCCCTTGTTGTTGGACAGCACGCCGCCCTGCTTGACCAGGCAATCGATCTCGTTCTTCTTGACGCTGAGGACTTCGAATACCAGCAGGCCGTCATTCAGCAACAGCAGATCACCGGCCTTCACGTCGCGCGGCAGCTCCTTGTAATCGATGCCGACGCGCGTCTGGTCGCCCAGTTCGCAATCGGCGTCGAGGATGAACTTGTCACCCGCCTTCAGCGTGATCTTGTTGTCGGCAAATTTGCCGACCCGGATCTTCGGGCCCTGCAAGTCGGCGAGGATGCCGATCTGCTTGCCGTAGCGGGCGCCGATCTCGCGAACCAGCTTGGCGCGATTCTGGTGGTCCTCGACGGTGCCATGCGAGAAATTCATGCGCACCACGTCCACGCCGGCCGCGATCAGGCGTTCCAGGACTTCGGGAGAGGAGGTGGCGGGGCCCAGGGTGGCGACGATCTTGGTGGCACGTTGCATGGATACTGCTCCAGGTGAAGTTAGGGCGCGACCAGGCGTGGAATACACCTCATCGTCGTGCCACTCAAAAAATTGGCTTGCTTACATGCGTTCCGTCATGCGCCGCCGCGCCAAACTCCCGCGGCGCCCGCCTGACAAACCATGGCCTGCTTGTGACGCATGATGTGACCAATGACGACCCCGGATTTCAGCCTGCGGCACGCTGCTCGAGTATTTCGACCGCCGGCAGGGTCTTGCCCTCGAGGAATTCGAGGAACGCGCCGCCGCCGGTGGAGATATACGACAACTTGTCCGTGATGCCGTACTTTGCAATCGCCGCGAGGGTGTCGCCGCCGCCGGCAATCGAGAACGCGCCGGAATCGGCGATGGCGCGCGCGAGTGTTTCCGTACCGTGCCCGAACTGCTCGAATTCAAACACGCCCACCGGCCCGTTCCAGACGATGGTGCCGGCTTGTTTCATGATGGCGGCGAGGGTCTGCGCGGACTGCGGGCCGATATCGAAAATCATGTCGTCCTCGGCCACGTCCTCGACGCGCTTGACAACGGCCGGCGTATCCGCGGAAAACTCCTTGCCGCAGACAACATCGACCGGAATCGGCACCGCCGCGCCGCGCGCGGCCATCATGTCGATGATGGCCTTGGCCTCGTTGGCCAGGTCCAGTTCGGCGAGCGAGCGGCCGATCGGATATTCCTTGGCCAGCAGGAAGGTGTTGCCGATACCGCCGCCCACGACCAGTTGATCGACCTTGTCGGCCAGCGATTTGAGGATGGTCAGTTTGCTCGACACCTTGGAGCCGGCCACGATCGCCACCAGTGGCCGCTTCGGCGTTTTCAGCGCCGCACCGAGCGCATCCAGTTCCGCCGCCAGCAGCGGCCCGGCGCAGGCGACCCTGGCGTACTTGGCGATGCCATGGGTGGTGGCTTCGGCGCGATGGGCCGTGCCGAACGCGTCGTTCACGTAGATATCGCACAGCGTCGCCATCTTGCGCGCGAGTTCGTCGCTGTTTTTCTTCTCGCCCTTGTTGACGCGGCAATTCTCCAGCAGGACGATATTTCCGGGCGCCACGTCGACGCCGTCCACCCAGTCGGCCAACAGCGGCACCTCGCGCCCCAGCAGCTCGCCCAGGCGCCGCGCCACCGGCGCCAGCGAATCTTCCGGCCTGAACTCGCCCTCGGTGGGACGGCCGAGATGCGACGTCACCATCACCGCCGCGCCGCGTTCCAGCGCCAGCCGGATGGCCGGAATCGAGGCGCGGATGCGGGTGTCGTCGGTGATCGCGCCGCTGTCGTCCTGCGGGACGTTCAGGTCGGCACGGATGAACAGGCGTTTGTTCTTGACGTCAAGATCGGCGAGGCGAAGAAAATTCATGCGAATTCCTAGAGTGTCCGGCAGGCGCGCAGTTCCTGGCCGATGAGGTCCAGCTGGTCGGTCGCCTGCGTGAGTTTTTGCGACGACGCCTCACTGGCCGCGCCGGTTTCCTTGGCGAAACTGTTGAAGGCGTCGGCCGTGGTGGTGATCGCCTCGAGCAGGCTCGCGCGTACCTTGCCGGTGCAGTCATCCACCGCCACCGCATTGGCCTCGGCCTTGAGGGCCTCCACTTTCTTGATCAGTCCGGCGAATTCGCTGCGGCCCGTTGTGCCTGCGTCGCGGACTGCCGCGCCCACGCGTTGGGCCACCGCCGCCAGCGCATCGACATTCTGCTGGCGGTCGATGCGGGCCTGGTCCAGCCGGAAGCTGGCATCCGCCTCGGACTTCTGTTCGGCAAAGCGCTTGGCAATATCGCGCTGATCGTTGCGCAAAGCCTCGGAGGCGCTTTCAACCTTGACCTCGCGCGGCGGCGCGGGGCGCTCACCGCAGCCTGCAACCATTGCCGCGAACAGTATTGCCAGGATGACATTTGACGGTTTCATATTCGCTTCCTCGGCCGGATGCACCGGCCAATTGGGGGGGCTGCAGTGGTGACGCGCGTTCAGGATAACTTTTTTCGGCCCGGCGAGTTTTGGCGCATGACCTGCAATTCATCGTTGATCCTGCCGGCCGTGGTTTCGAACAGGAAGGGGAATACGGCGTGCAACATCGCCGCCAGTCCGCCGAGGGTCATCTTCGCGCCGAACTTCAAGGCAAAGCCGAGATGCTCAATGTAGGTTTCGTTGACCGACTGCGGGTGCCTGGTGAACGGATTGCTCATATTGCGGCGACGGCTTGGAATGATTTTTCGACAGACGGTTCGGCGCCCGCGGCCGGCGCGCGGGCACCGGTCGCGTGGCGTGACGGGCCTGGTCGTTACTTCGCCGCCATCAGGGCGACCGTGGTGTCCAGCATGCGATTTGAGAAACCCCACTCGTTGTGGCTTCGGCCGGCCCGTTGGGCCTTAACTTGGCGATGGAACCGCCAAGTGAGCCTGCGCCGCAATGAATGGGGCAACAATT
>JBDTSU010000425.1:0-3240 GCA_039930965.1 Betaproteobacteria bacterium | reverse complement strand
CGAGCGCATCCGCACCTACAATTTTCCGCAGGGCCGCGTCACCGACCACCGCATCAACCTCACGCTCTACAAGATCGACAACATCATGGATGGCGACCTGACCGAGCTGACCGACGCCTTGATATCGGAACACCAGGCGGAACAGTTGGCGGCGCTGGCGACGAATGCATAACGATTCGATGGTCGTCTCCCTGCAATTTTGCGAGGGCGGCACGCCCGTTCCGTCATCCTAGCGAAGGCTGGCACGACGATTACTTGTAGAGACCGACATAAGGGTCAATGAGTGTCCTCGACCATTTCCACACTTGTTTCTCAAAGCACGATCGACACGCGCGAAGTCGAGATGATCCTCGCGCACGTACTGGCGTGCACGCGCGCATACGTCATCGCCCATGGCGAGCGCGTGCTCGACGAAAACGAAGCGATGCTCGCTCGCCGCCTGATCGCGCGCCGCGCAACCGGCGAACCCTTTGCTTATGTCGTCGGCACGCGCGAATTCTATGGCCAGGATTTTCAGGTTACCGCCGCGACGCTGATCCCGCGCCCGGAGACCGAGCTACTGGTAGAACAAGCATTGGCGCGCCTCCCCGAGCCAAATCGGCCGGCGGGCCGCGCCCGTGCTAGCGTTTTGGATATGGGAACCGGTAGCGGCGCCATCGCAATCACGCTGGCACTTGCCCGCAATGACATCGTCGTGACAGCGACCGATATGTCGGTGGATGCATTACAGATCGCTCGCGACAACGCTCATCGTCTCGGCGCGACGGTCGAATTCATGAACAGCAATTGGTATGACGCGCTCGCTGGCCGCCGCTTCGACCTCATCGTATCCAACCCGCCTTATGTCGCAGGCGGCGACGCACACCTCGGCCGGGGCGACCTGCGCTTTGAGCCAAAGACCGCGCTCACCGACGGCAGCGCGGATGGCCTCGCCTCGATTCGCGCCATCATCGCCGGTGCGCCGGCGCACTTGAATGCCGGTGGCTGGTTACTGTTCGAACACGGCTACGACCAGGCCGCCGCAGCGCGCGAGCTGCTTCTGGAAGCCGGCTTCAATAACCTTATTTTCGCTAGGGACTTGGCCGGAATCGAGCGCGTTTCCGGTGGTCAAATTCGCTAAAATGCAATTAGACAGTTCCCCTCACCTCGATCCTCTCCCGAGGGAGAGGATGAAAGATGCGGCAAGAAAGTATTTTCTTGCCGAATGACAAACACTTGGAGCATTCCATGGACGTGCAAGACCAAATCCGCCAAACCGTCACCTCCCACCCTGTCGTATTGTTCATGAAAGGTTCGCCGCAGTTCCCGATGTGCGGCTTTTCCGCTTCCGCCACGCAGATGCTGAAAGCCTGCGGCGTGAATGAGCCCTTCACGGTTGACGTGCTGCAGGACGCCGATGTTCGCCAGGGCATCAAGGAATACGCCAACTGGCCGACCATCCCGCAGCTCTACATCAATGGCGAGTTTGTCGGCGGCGCCGACATCATGAGAGAAATGTATCAATCGGGTGAACTCCAGCAGATGCTGGGTACCGCGAAGTAGCTTTCCGATGACGGCGCACAAGATCGCGCCGGTAAAGTTTCGCATCCACTTCGGCGAGGAGATCGCCATCGGCCCCGGCAAGGCGGACTTGCTGGAGGCGATCCGCAAGACCGGCTCCATCAGTTCCGCCGCTCGCGAGCTGGGCATGTCCTACAAGCGCGCATGGAACCTTGCCGACACCATGAACCGCTGTTTCCGCGAACCGCTGATCGACACCGCGACGGGCGGCGGCGGCGGCGGCGGGGCACGCCTTTCACCCTTTGGCGAAAAAGTGCTCGCCCACTACCGCTCGATGGAAAAGCGCACCGATGCCGCCATTCGCGGCGAACTCGCCGACTTCGCCAGAATGCTCGCCGACAAGCCCAAGGCGTAGCGGTTTGCCGGGAGCTACCGTGCGCGACTCCCTGAGTATCCTGCTTCAAAGATGAACGAGTCGCGTCGCGTGCGGGGCATTTGCATAGCGTTATAGCCGTCTGTATATTACGCATTCAATTTCCGACCGGCGCCCGCCGCCCTTGCCGTGACCGAACTGCAAATCCTGCAACTTGCCGCGATCTTTGTCGTGGTCGCCATGCTCTACAGTTCGGTTGGCCACGCCGGGGCGTCCGGCTATCTGGCGGCAATGGCGCTGGTGGGCGTGGCGCCCGAAGCAATGCGC
Source organism: Betaproteobacteria bacterium (assembly GCA_039930965.1). GTDB lineage: Bacteria > Pseudomonadota > Gammaproteobacteria > Burkholderiales > Usitatibacteraceae > UKL13-2. Next base: position 1,040 of record JBDTSU010000425.1, on the reverse strand, counting down.
CCGACCGCGCTGACGCTGAATATCGTGGTGGCCGCATTCACCACCTGGCGGTTTCGCGGTGCGCGGTTCTTCGATGCCAAGGTCGTCGCGCCGTTTCTGCTGGGTTCGATACCGCTGGCGTTTGTCGGCGGCGGCATCAAGCTGCCCTCGCATGTCTACCAGACGCTGGTCGGTATTGTGCTGCTGTGCTCGGCGATCTACATGGCCTGGCGGGCGTTTTCGAATACCGACAAACGCGAGGAAATCCCGGTCACTGTTCCGCGCTGGGCCTCCCCGTTCATCGGCGCTGGCATCGGACTGCTGTCCGGCCTGACGGGCACCGGCGGAGGAATTTTCCTGAGTCCCCTCATCCTGATCCTGGGATGGGCCGGGCCCAAGGCCACCGCGGGAATCTCCGCGCCGTTCATCATGGCCAATTCGATCGCCGGACTGGCCGGCGGGCTGATAAAGGGATCTTTCTCGTTCGCAACCATTCCCTATGCGGCGGCGCCGCTGATTGCCGCCGCATTGCTCGGCGCCCTGATCGGCACCTGGCTCGGACTCTACAGACTGACCAACCGCTGGCTGATTGCGATGCTCGCGGTCGTCATGACCATCGCCGCAGGCAAACTGATCGGCCTGGTATTCTGATTATTTGACGAAGTTCGGAAAGAACAACTGCTGTCCCGCTATCTTGTACGCCGCAATCGCCGCCTGCCCTTCCACTGAGGTGATCCACCCGATGAACTGCATGCCCATCTCCTTCTTTACATGCGGATGCTTGACGGGGTTCACCAACATCACGCCGTATTGATTGAAGAGCTTTGTGTCGCCCTCGACCAGCACCGTCAGGTCGCCGCGATTCTTGAACGACAGCCAGGTGCCGCGATCAGTGAATGCGTAGGCATTCATCGCGCTTGCCGTATTCAGCGTCGGGCCCATACCGGAACCGGTCTCCCGGTACCACGTGGCCTTGCCGGCGATCTTGTCCGCGGCGGGATCGATGTCGGCGGCTTTCCAGTAGCGCAGTTCGGCCGCGTGCGTGCCGCTCTTGTCGCCGC
>JBDTSU010000424.1:0-3245 GCA_039930965.1 Betaproteobacteria bacterium | reverse complement strand
CCACCCAACATCACTCTTGAACAAGCAATCTGATCGGATGGTGGATGGGACTGGGTCCCAGCCCGGCGCAACCCCTGTGGTTGTCCGCTGGGACGACGTGCTTGATTCCAGTCGCGCGGCGCTTGCGCTCGTGGACATTCAACAATCTGGATCCCACACGGAAAGCCCTGCATGGCTTTCCGGTTCAGCAGGCGCGAAGCAGCGCTTCGCGAATTCCCTGCTTTACCCTTCGCGGGGATGACGTATCTGTTTCCAATCGCGCCGCGCTGCGCTTGCACTCTTGGACAGATACGTCACTTTACCGGCATACTTGCATCAATTCCGCTTGCCGGAAATAATGCATATCCCTGCCCATTAATGCATAGGTTTTGCCATGTCCGTACGCCAGTTGATGAGCACCAAGGAAGTCGCCGACTATCTGCGGCTGAAGGAACGGAAGATCTACGATCTCGTTTCGCAGGGCGAAATACCGCACTCGCGTGTCTCCGGCAAGCTGCTTTTCCCGCGCACCCTGATCGATGAATGGGTGAAGCAAAGTACCGCCGGCGCCGCGCTGAACGCGATGCGCAACGCACCCGCTGTAATTGCCGGCAGCAGCGATCCGCTGCTCGAATGGGCGGTGCGCGAATCACGTTGCGGACTCGCGACCATGACTTACGGCAGCATGGATGGTGTCGATCGCCTGATCGCCGGCGGCGCCTGCGCGGCGGCGATGCACATCCCGGCCGCGCCCGGCGCCCGTGTGACGGGAGGCAAGATTGCCGTGGTCGGCGCGGCCCCGCGTGATGATCGCAATGTTGCCCTGGCGCGCGACCGCCTTGGCCACCTGGACTGCGTGCTGCTGCAATGGGCCCGCCGCGAGCAGGGCCTGGTGGTGGTGGCCGGTAATCCGCTGAAGATCAGCAAACTCGCCGATCTCAAGAAACCCAAAGTACGGGTCATTCCGCGCCAACCCGGCGCCGGGAGCTATTTGCTGTTTCTTCAGCTGGCAGCCGAGGCAGGCATCGATGCGGGTGCACTCAAGTTTGTGCAGCCCGCCGCGCAGACCGAAACTGACATCGCCTCCGCCATTCTCGATGGGCATGCCGACGCCGGCCTCGCGGTGCGCGCGGTCGCCCGCCAGTTCCACCTCGATTTCATTCCACTCACCGTGGAGCGGCTGGATATCGCCGTGCTGCGCGCGAGCTATTTCGACGCGCCGTGGCAGGCGTTGATGGCGTTCACGCGAAAGCCCGTGTTTCAACGATACGCGAAGACCCTGGCCGGGTATGACGTGCGCGATCTGGGAAACGTGATGTGGAATGCGTAGGTTGGCCGGCGTTGGGCAGCAGGCAAAGAATGAGGTGCCGGCGCCTGGTAGCGAGTTCGCAGCATGTATCATCGCCTGAACCGGCTTTTCTCCTTTTGCAAAAGGGAGGAGCGCATCGCGCCGCATGAGTGTTCGTCTTAAGGAAGCTCTGATTAAGTTGAGTTCTAAGCCAGACCAGGCGCCTCATTTGCCAAACACGCAAAAATATCGACGCCGCATGGGTTGGATATGCAAGGAGATATTTTTGTACGAGCAACAACACGCGTTTGCCAACAGCGAAGCGACGAAATCGACTTAATCAGAGCTTCCTTAAATTTGAAGCGCATGAACAACCGTCTCCCCACCCTCACCCTCGCCGCCCTCGCGCTCCTCATCGCCCTCGCGTTGATAGCTTTTTCCATCGGCCGCTTTTCCATCAGCCCGGGTGACCTGCTTACCATCGTATGGGCCAAACTCAGCGGCGGTGCCCACACGCTCCCCGCCACTTACGACGCCGTCATTTTCCAGATTCGCGGCCCGCGTGTGCTGGCGGCCATCCTCATCGGCGCGGCGCTGTCCGGCGCGGGCGCCGTGTACCAGAACATGTTTCGCAATCCGCTCGTTTCGCCGGACATTCTTGGCGTCTCCAGCGGCGCCGCGCTGGGCGCGGTGCTGGCCATCTTCCTCGCGCTGCCGATCCTGGCCATCCAGGGCTTCGCCTTTGCCGGCGGCTTGCTGGCCGTGGCGCTGGTGTATTTCATCGGCAACACGGTGCGCGGCCACGATCCGATCCTCGCGCTGATCCTCACCGGCGTGGTGGTCGGTACCATGTTCGGCTCGGGCATCGCGCTGATGAAATACCTGGCCGATCCCTACAACCAGTTGCCCGCGATCACCTTCTGGCTGCTCGGCAGCCTGAGTTCGATATCCACGTCCGACCTGTGGGTGGCGGTGCCGATGGTGCTGCTGGGCCTGGTGCCGATTTTTCTGCTGCGCTGGCGCATGAACCTCCTCTCGCTGTCCGACGACGAGGCGCGCGCACTCGGCGTCAACGTCGCGCGGCTCAGGCTCATTGTCGTCATTTGCGCCACCCTGATGACCGCGGCGGCCGTGGCGATCTCCGGCATCATCGGCTGGATCGGGCTGCTGATCCCGCATGCGGCCCGCCTGCTGGTCGGCCCCGAATTTGCGCGCCTGTTGCCGCTGTCGCTGGTACTGGGCGCCTGCTTCCTGCTGGCGGTCGACACGCTCGCCCGCACCATGGCATCGATCGAGATGCCGCCCGGGGTGCTGACGGCGCTGATCGGAACGCCATTGTTTCTTTGGTTGCTGGCGGTGACGCATGCGCGGGAACGGGGAGCAGCATGAGGATCGAGAACAATCTCTTCAACCGGTCAAACCTCGAAATGGCATTTTCGGCTGTGCCCCCCGCGCGCTGCTTCCCCCTTTGCAAAAGGGGGATTGAGGGGGATTTTCAGCGGCTGCGCAACGACGAATACCGAACTGCTCCATCGCTTTCGCTGTCCGCGTCAATCCTCTTTTTGCAAAGCGGGAAATGCCCTGCCACGGTTGCACCAGGAATCACCCATCGACGGGTGAAGATGAGCGCGGAGGACGCATGATCCCCCTCCTCTCCACCCAATCCCTCGCCTACGGCCACCCCGGTCGCACGCTCGGCCGCGACATCAGCCTTGAGGTGCATGCCGGCGAGGTCCTGTGCGTGCTCGGCCCCAACGGCGGCGGCAAGACCACCCTGTTCCGCACGCTGCTGGCGCTCCTGCCGACACACGCGGGCTCGATCAACCTGAGCGGGACACCACTCGATTCATACGCCCCGGCCGAACGTGCGCGGCAAATGGCCTACGTCCCGCAGGCCGGCAATAGTTACTTCGCTTTCAGCGTGCGCGACGTGGTGCTGATGGGCCGCACCGCGCACCTCGGGCTGTTCGCGGCGCCC
>JBDTSU010000423.1:0-3253 GCA_039930965.1 Betaproteobacteria bacterium | reverse complement strand
CGTTTGGTACCGCCTTCACGCTGGCCACCAAAATCAACGTGTTGCCGATCACCATTTACAGCGAGTTCACCAACTACGCCAATTTTCCGCTGGCCGCGGCGCTATCGATCGTTCTTGGCCTGATTACGTGGATGGCGCTGGCGCTGGCGCGATCGATGGCCGGCTCGACGGTGGCGGCGGCAGCATGATGCAAAGCAGGGCACGCCATTCGCCGCCGTTGCCCCCCGCGTCAAGCATGCGGGGGCAGGCCCTGAGCCTGTTGAAGAGCTGTGACGCGGCGGCGGGTGGTTCGGCAGGCACGTCACGAATGGCCAATCGATGAAGCGCACCAAGCGTTTTTATTTTCAACTCGCATTCACCATCACGGTCTGCGCCTTCCTGCTCGTGCCGGTGGTGCTGTCGATCATGGCGGGTGTCACCGAAAATTTTTTCATCGGCATCAAGAGCGGCCTGACCTTGCGCTGGGTGGTGGAAGTCTGGGCGCTTTACGACAAGACCATCTTTCTTTCCATCGGCATTTCGTTGGCCACGCTGGTGGTCACGCTGCTGATCGGTGTGCCGGCTGCCTACGTGCTGGCGCGGCGCCAAAACCGCTACACGCGCTTGATCGAGGAACTGCTGGTCCTGCCCGTTGCGGTGCCGGGGCTGGCCACCGCGCTGGCGCTGATCCTGTTGTACGGACAGTTCAGCGGTTTTCGCATCAGCTGGACCTTTATCCTCGTCGGGCACGTGCTGTTCACGCTGCCATTCATGGTGCGCTCGGTGCTGGCGGTGATGGGCGCGATCGATCTCAAAACGCTCGAGGACGCCGCAGCCAGCCTGGGCGCGACCTTCACGCAGCGTTTTTTCCACGTGATCCTGCCCAACTGTCGGCAGGGAATCCTCGCTGGGGCGCTGATGGTGGTCACCTTGTCGATGGGTGAATTCAATATCACCTGGATGCTGCACACGCCGCTGACCATGACGCTGCCGGTGGGGCTCGCCGACAGTTACGCATCGATGCGCCTCGAGATCGGCTCGGCCTACACCATCATTTTCTTCATCATGATCATTCCGCTGCTGGTGGCGATGCAGTGGATGAGCGAACCCGCCCAGGCGGGAAAATCATCACATGGATAGCAAACTGAGCACCGTCGGCATTCGCCTCGCCGGCTGCGCCAAGACCTTTGCGGATGGCACGCGCGCGCTTGAACCGGTGCAACTTGAGATCCAGCCTGGCGAGACGCTGGTCCTGCTCGGTCCCTCGGGTTGCGGCAAGACGACCATGCTGCGCATCATCGCCGGCCTCGAGCAACCCGATGCCGGCGGACGCGTTTTCTTCGGCGCGCAGGATGTGACCCCGCTGCCGATCGAACAGCGCCGCGTCGGCATGGTATTCCAGAGCTACGCGCTGTTTCCCAACATGAGCGTGGCGGAAAATATCGCCTACGGCCTCAAGGTGCGCGGGTTGGCGGCCCCGGAAAAAAAACAGCGGGTCGATGAGATGCTGGCGATGATGCATCTTGAACCGTTCGCGGAACGCCGCATCGACCAGCTCTCCGGCGGACAGCGTCAGCGTGTCGCGCTGGCCCGCGCGCTGGCGGTGCGCCCGCGGGTGTTGCTGCTCGATGAACCGCTCACCGCGCTCGACGCCAAGCTGCGTGAATCGTTGCGCGCGGAAATCGATCGCCTGTTGCGCGGCCTCGGGATCACCGCCGTCTACGTGACCCACGATCAATCCGAAGCCATGGCGCTGGGTGACCGCATTGCGGTGATGGAGAAAGGCCGCCTCGCGCAGATTGGCACCCCGCGGGAAATTTATTACCGGCCTGCGACCCGTTTTGTTGCCGATTTCATTGGCACCATGAATCGCGTGCAAGGATTAATCGAGGGAGAAACTCTGCGGCTGCCGAGCGGCGCGCTGCCGGTCGGGCCGCGCGTGTCCGGTGAAGTGCTGTTTCGCCCGGAAGATGTGCGCATCGTCCCGGCGGAACAGGCCCACTTGCAGGCCAGGATCGTCAACGCGTTTTTCCTCGGCGATCATACGCGCCTGATTCTCGATGTCGGCGCTGAACAGCCGATCACCGCCGAAACCGTCGAACGCCGCGAATTCAAGCCCGGCGATATCGTGCCCATTGCGGTGGACGCCGCAGCGCTGTTGTTCCTGGAGTGACGCCGGCATGCTCATCTGTCAAATCAGTGACCTGCACATCAAGACCTCCGGCAAACTTTCTTACCGGGTGGTGGATACGAGCGGCATGTTGCGACGCTGCCTGAACCACATCCTCGCCCTGAAACAGTTGCCGGATATCGTCATTGCCACCGGCGACCTGACCGATTTCGGCCGGCCCGATGAATACGCACATCTTCGCGAACTACTTGCTCGCCTGCCGATGCCGGTCTACCTGATTCCCGGCAATCACGACCATCGCGAAAACATGGTGGCGGCGTTTCCCGATCATCGCTATCTCACCCAGGCGCTGCCGTTCATCCAATATGCCATCGAGGACCTGCCGGTGCGGCTCCTTGCCATCGACACGGTTATCGCGGAAAAAAGTGGCGGCGAACTATGCGAAAAACGCCTGGCCTGGCTGAGCCAAAAGCTGGCCGAGGCGCCGGATCGCCCCACTATCATCCTCATGCATCACCCGCCGTTCAGGACCTTCATCGGCCATATGGACCGTATCGGAATCGATAAAGCAAACGGCGCCGACGGTCTCAAAGCCATTGTCGAACGCCACCCGCAAATCGAGCGCATTCTCTGTGGCCACCTGCACCGGCCGATCCAGGTTCGCTGGGCCGGCACGCTGGCGTCCACCGCCCCCAGCCCGGCGCATCAGGTCGTGCTTGACCTGAGCGCCGATGCACCCTCGCAATTTGTGATGGAGCCGCCGGCCTACCAGCTTCACCAGTGGCATCCCGATTCCGGCCTGGTTTCGCACACGGCGTTTATCGGCGAGTTTGCCGGGCCGTATCCGTTTTACGATGGGGACGGGCTGATCGACTAGGTCGTGCATCACGCGCAAGACCTACCACCGCAGGTAGGTTCTCCATCGTGTTCAATGCTGTAGGATGGAGCGGAGTTGTATGGCGTAAAGCAACAAACTCTAGCACTGGCGCGGCGCGCAGCACGAAAAGGCCTGAAAAGCCGCGCCAATGCTAGGGTTTATTGTGCTGGGAGCGTCTTAATACCCTGTCATTCCCGCGCAGGCGGGAATCCAATTTTCGTCAAACATTGAGGTGCGTGGAAAATGGATCCCCGCGTGCGCGGGGA
>JBDTSU010000422.1:0-3260 GCA_039930965.1 Betaproteobacteria bacterium | reverse complement strand
CCAGTGGCGTGCGGCTCAAAGTCGCTGGATCCCCGCCTGCGCGGGGACGACGGCTCTAACAAATTTGATCGCCGGTACAACATTGAGCCCGTCATTGACGTGTCGAGAAGTTCCCCACCGCGACCCGCCTAGAAATACGCCTCTTCCATCTGCAGCACCGAATCCGCACCGGTGGTAATCGCGTCGGCAAATCCCACCGACAGCGTGATGATGTGATCGCCATAGAAACGTGTGGTGAGGATCTTCGCTTTCAGGTAGCCGGTGTCGCCACCTCCCGCCGCCAGTTGCTGCGCCGCCACCAGCGCCGCGCGCGCCATCATCCAGCCGCCGCACACGGTGCCCGCGAGCTTCAGGTAATGCACGGCGCCCGCGAACACGGCCGCCTGGTTGGCGCCCCACATCGTGACGATCCACTCGGTCGAACGTTTCAATTCATCAATGCCGGCGGACAACGCCTTGCGGTAGGCCTTCAGGTTGACGTCATTCGAGGCGTCGAGCAGCGGCAGCACTTTCTGCATTTCGGCGATGAGCGCCAGCATGGTCTGGCCGCTTTCGCGTCCGACCTTGCGCCCGACCAGGTCATTGGCCTGGATGCCGGTGGTGCCTTCGTAGATCGCCGAGATGCGCGCGTCGCGGTAGTACTGCGCCGCGCCGGTCTCTTCGATATAGCCCATGCCGCCGTGGACCTGGATGCCGAGCGAGGTGACTTCGATGCCCGCTTCCGTGCTCCATCCCTTGACGATCGGGATCATCAGATCCACCAGCGACTGGTGCATGCGCTTTTCTTTTTCGTCGGTCGAGCGGTCAGCGATATCGAGACAGCTTGCGGTCCAGTAGATCAGGGCCCGCATCGCTTCGGTGTAGGCGCGCATGGTCAGCAGCATGCGCTTCACGTCGGGGTGGTGAATGATCGCCACCGCTTTGGGATTGCCCGGCATCGGCACCACCGGGCGGCCCTGCACCCGTTCGCGCGCCCATTGCGTCGCCTGCTGGTAGGCGCGTTCGGAAATCGAGACGCCTTCGAGGCCGACGCCGAGGCGCGCCGCATTCATCATCACGAACATGTATTCGAGGCCGCGATTGGGCTCACCCACCACATAACCGATCGCGCCGCCCTCCTCGCCGTAAGACATCACGCAGGTCGGGCTGCCATGAATGCCGAGCTTGTGCTCGATCGACACGCATTTCACATCGTTGCGCGCACCCAATGACCCATCGGCATTGACCATGAACTTCGGCACGATGAACAGCGAGATGCCTTTCACGCCTTCCGGTGCGCCTTCAATGCGCGCCAGCACCAGGTGCACGATATTTTCGGTGTAATCGTGCTCGCCGTAGGTGATGAAAATCTTCTGGCCGGAAATCCTGTAAGTGCCATCGGCCTGCGGCGCGGCCTTGCTGCGCACTTGCGCGAGATCCGAACCGGCCTGCGGTTCGGTGAGGTTCATGGTGCCGGTCCATTCGCCGGCCACCATCTTCGGCAGGAACATGTCCTTCAATGCCTTTGAACCGTGCGATACCAGTGCCTCAACCGCGCCGCCGGTCAGCAGCGGGCACAGTTTGAAGGCCATGTTGGCGCTGCCCAGCATCTCGCTCACGGGTGTCGAAATGGCGTGCGGCAATCCCTGTCCGCCGTATTCGGTCGGGCCGGCGATCAGGCTCCAGCCGCCTTCGACATACTTGAGGTAGGCGTCCTTGAAGCCCTTCGGCGTGGTCACCACGCCGTTGTTCCACTTCGCGCCTTCGAGGTCGCCCGAGCGATTGATCGGCGACAGCACATTGCCGGAGAACTTGCCGGCCTCCTCCAGGATGGCGTCGGCGAGATCATCGCTGACTTCTTCGCAACCGGGCAGCTTGCCGACTTGGGCAAGTCCGACGACGTGCTTCAGGACGAAAGAGATGTCTTTCAGGGGGGCGATGTATTCGGACATTTGTCAGCCTATTAGAAGAAAATTCCAGACACGGATTTCACGGATAAATATGGATATATCCAAGCCAAGTGCATGAATGAAAAATCCGAAGTTATCCGTGTGATCCGTGTCAAATGCCTTGACGTTATAACGCCTTGGTCAACTCCGGCACAATCGTGAACAGGTCACCCACCAGGCCGTAGTCCGCCACCTGGAAGATCGGCGCTTCCGCATCCTTGTTGATGGCGACGATAACTTTGCTGTCCTTCATGCCGGCCAGGTGCTGGATCGCGCCCGAGATGCCGACCGCGATATAGAGCTCCGGCGCGACAATTTTGCCGGTCTGGCCGACCTGGTAGTCGTTGGGCACGAAGCCGGCATCGACCGCGGCGCGCGAGGCACCGAGCGCGGCATTGAGCTTGTCAGCCAGCGGTTCGAGCACGGCGCGAAATTTGTCGCCGTCGCCCAGGCCGCGTCCGCCGGAGACGATGCGTTTGGCGGCAGCCAGTTCGGGGCGGTCCGACTTGGTCAGTTCCTGGCCGACAAAACGCGACACGCCGGCATCGGCACCTGCGCTGATATTCTCGACCGTTGCATTGCCACCGGTCGCGGCGACACCGTCGAAACCGGTGGAGCGCACCGTGATCACCTTGATGGCGTCGCTGGATTTCACCGTGGCGAAGGCGTTGCCCGCATAGATGGGCCGGACAAAGGTATCGGCGGATTCCACGGCAACGATGTCGGAAATCTGCGCCACATCCAGCAACGCCGCCACGCGCGGCAGGACGTTCTTGCCGGAAGCCGTCGCTTGGGCGAGGATATGCGAGTAATTCTTGGCGAGCCCGACGATGAGCGGCGCGAGGTTTTCCGGCAACCCGCCCGCATAGTGCGGGGCATCGGCGACCAGCACCTTGGCCACACCGGCGGTTGCGGCCGCGGCCGTCGCGGCGGCCGCGCATCCGCTGCCCGCGACCAGCACATGAATTTCGCCGCCGATTTTCTGCGCGGCGGCGATGGTGCTGGTGAATCCCGGTTTGACGTGGGTGCCGTCGTGGTCGGCGAGAACGAGAATAGACATAATTCGATTCCAGTTGATGTCATCCTGAGCAAGCATCACGCCGCGAAGGATCTCGTGGCCCAATGCGCCGGGATTCTTCGGGCTGCGCCCTCAGAATGACAGGTTATAAGACCTTCGCTTCATTCTTAAGCTTGTCGACCAGTGCCGCGACATCCGCCACCATCACACCGCCCTTGCGCTTCGGCGGTTCCACCACTTTCAATGTGGTCAGACGCGGCACGATATCGACGCCGAGCGCCTCAGGCGTGAACGTATCGAGTGGCTTTTTCTTG
>JBDTSU010000421.1:0-3264 GCA_039930965.1 Betaproteobacteria bacterium | reverse complement strand
CGAGGTATCGGGCGGTGGTCAGGTGTTTCATGGCAACTCCTTGTGGGTACGTTGCCATGGTGAATCCCGTGCCTTAGGGTTTTCTTAACGCGGGGACTGTGTTGGCGCAGGCCGCGCCGCCTGCTAAGCCGGCCTTAAGCCTGTGCCGCCAGACTGACGGCATCAAATCATTTCAAGAACGAGGTCACTAGATGGATGCATCCCTGCGTATTTTTGTCAGCCAGTTCGTCGGCGCCGTCGCGGCAACACTCGTGCCGGTACTGGCGGTTACTTTCCTGTCGATTCCGCATTCGGTGGGCGGACACCCCGGCGAGTCGCGTTCGGTCGAGTTGGTCGTTGGCAGCCATATGACCTGATGGCGCTGCGCTCGACGGTTGCCTCGCCGTATCGGATGATGGTTGTCAGCGGCTAGTCGTCCCGTCGTTTCCCCGCGCCGATCAACTATTGAGGAATACGTAACCGTATGACACGAAAACCGCGTGCAGGTCAGGTTGCCGCAGGCTACCTGACGATGGATCATTGCCGGCACGACGCCGTCGGGTAGCCTGCGGCAACCCGACCTACGGCACTGCGCTGCGCCGATCACGCGGCGTTTGGCAAGCGGAACAACTCGCGCAACGACCTCTCCCCGGACTTGCTGAAGTTCACGACACGTGAAGCCGGGTCGCGTCGGGCCCAGCAACGGGCGACGATCAGTTCGAGCATTGCCGCGCCGAGCGCGCCGGCGAGGTGGTGACGGCGCTCGCTCCAGTCGAGACAGGCCCGGCAGAAGGCGCGGCGCTGGCCCCGCGTCGCATCGATATCGATGCCGGCGGCGGTGAAAAATCGCCGGCCGCCCGCGGTGAGTTCGAGTCCGTCGGCATCCGCCACGAACGCATCGCGCTTGAGCAGGCTTTCGTAGAGCTGCACGCCCAGTTCACCGGCGAGGTGGTCATAGCAAACGCGCGCCTTGCGCAGCGCCGGTTCGCGCGGGCTGCTGCGCAAACGTACCGCACCGGTACGAAACGCGACCCCCATCAGGGACTCCAGCAGCCGTGCCACATCGTCGTCGGCCAGGCGGAAGTAACGATGCCGACCCTGGTTCTCGACGGCAATCAAGCGCGCGTCGGTGAGCTTGGCGAGGTGACCGCTGATGGTCTGTTTGGTCACGCCGGCAATCCCGGCGAGTTCGGTTGCGGTCAACGCCTTGCCGCCCATCAGCGCGGTCAGCACCTCGGTGCGCGCATGGTCGCCGATCAGCGCGGCGATGCGGACAATGTTGGGGCCGTCTTTCATGGCGGAGTGCATGGTTCGATGCTAGCCGAACCATCAGCGCATGGCAATGCGCTATCGTCCGCATTCACCATTCCACGGCAACCTGACCATGAAGATCACCTGTTTCATCCGCTACCAGATCGACCCTTTCCAGCGTGAGGCTTTTCGTGACTACGCCGAAAACTGGGGACGCATCATCCCGCGCTGTGGTGGGCAATTGCTGGGATATTTCCTGCCGCATGAAGGCACCAGCGATATTGCCTGGGGGCTGATCGCCTTCGACAGCCTGGCCGGCTACGAGACCTACCGCGCGCGATTGAAATCCGACGCTGAGGCCGCCGCCAATTTCGCCGCGGCACAGACCAAGCGCTTCATCCTGCGCGAGGAGCGCACCTTTACCGAAGTGGTGGCAGCGGCCTTCCGGATTCCCGCCATCGCGCCGGGAGCAGGCGCATGATTGCGGTCATTTTTGAAGCCGAAACCCATGCGGCACGGCAGGCCGACTATCTCGACGCCGCCGCGGTGCTGCGCCCGCAATTGGACAAGTTCGACGGCTTCATCTCGATCGAGCGCTTTGCAAGCCTGAGCGATCCCGGCAAGATTCTCTCACTGTCGTTTTGGCGCGACGAGGCGGCCGTGCGCCAGTGGCGCAATCTTGACGCGCATCGCGCCATCCAGGCCGCGGGCCGCAAGCAAATATTCGCCGATTACCGCTTGCGGGTGGCCGAGGTCATTCGTGACTACGGCATGCGCGACCGCGCCGGCGCGCCGGCGGATTCGCGCCGGGAGCATGGCGGCTGAGCGCGGCTATCATGGTGCATGCGGATTACCCACTTGACCCCGGAGGACTATATCCGCCAGCCGTGGAAGAACGGCGGCGGCGTCACCACTGAGCTCGCCGCTCAGCGCGTGGCAGGCAAGGTGGTGTGGCGGGTGAGTATCGCCGCGGTCGAGCAAGCCGGGCCGTTTTCGGACTTCAGCGGTTTTGATCGCGCCATCATGCTGCTGCGGGGCAACGGCATGGTGCTGTCCTTTGGCGGGGCGGGCGCCAGGTCGCTTACGCAGCCGGGGGAGCAGAGGATTGACCAGCCCTATGTGCCGTACCGGTTTGCCGGCGAGTGGCGGACGCACTGCCGGTTGATTGATGGTCCGGTGGAGGACTTCAATTTCATGTTTGCCCGGCAGCTTGCCCGCGGGCAGTTGCGGGTGTTGGGGTTGACCGAAATCGTGCAGAGCCAATCGTTGTCCGACGGCGACGCGATTGTGTATTGCCTGCAAGCTGCCGCGACCATCACGGCCGGCGCGCGCGCGATCATCCTGAATCCCGGGGACACCCTGCGCCTCGACGAATGCCGCGGAGAATCACTGGCGATGGCGGCGTCCAGGCTGTCCGCACATGTTGCGATCATGCATGTCGGTCCGCCCGGCGAACCGGTGAATTGACGGCCCCGCACACGCGAATTCATGCGAGTCAGCGTCGCGAAGGCTTTGACTTCCGCGCGGAATCGGCGTATTTCAGAATTTCGCTTTTTGCGTGTTCAATCTTCAATCCGGAGGATCAAATGAAGAAAAAGATGCTTTTCGCAGCATTGATGGCGCTTGCCCTGGCTCCCGCGGCCGGCTTCGCGCAGAGTGTTTTCGATGGAACCTGGAAGACCGACCTGAAGACCATCGACTATCCGGCGAAGCCGTCGGTCTACGTTTTCAAGGACGGGATGTACGAATGCAAGTCGTGCGCGACCAAGGTCCATGTCAAGACCGACGGCAAGGACCAGAAAATCGAGGGCGATCCCTATGCCGATACCATCGCCGTCCGGATCGTTGACGCATTCCACGTAGAGATGGTCAGCAAGAAGGGCGGAAAAGTGGTGGGGCAAAGCAAGTTTGCCGTCTCGACGGACAAGAATTCGATGGTGCGCGACTACTCGATTCCCTCGCCGAACAACGCCGAGGTGGTGAAAGGCGTGACCAGCTATGCGCGCGTGGCCTACGACAAGACCGGCACAAACC
>JBDTSU010000420.1:0-3275 GCA_039930965.1 Betaproteobacteria bacterium | reverse complement strand
CTGCGCGACGACCCGATCCTGAAATTCATGATCGTCTCGCTGTCGTTCTACGGCATGTCGACCTTTGAGGGCCCGATGATGTCGATCAAGACCGTGAACGCGCTGTCGCACTACACCGACTGGACCATCGGCCACGTGCATTCCGGTGCGCTGGGCTGGGTCGCGTTCATCACCATCGGCGCGCTGTATTACCTGATCCCGCGCCTGTGGGGCCGCGCCGAGATGTACAGCGTCAAGCTGATCACCCTGCATTTCTGGATTGCCACGCTGGGCATCGTGCTCTACATCTCGTCGATGTGGATCGCCGGTGTCATGCAGGGCCTGATGTGGCGCGCGGTCAATGCCGACGGCACGCTCACCTACAGTTTCGTCGAAAGCGTCAAGGCCACCTACCCGTACTGGACCATCCGGCTGCTGGGCGGGCTGATGTTCTTCTCCGGCATGCTGCTCATGGCGTACAACGTGTTCAAGACGGTGCAAATGGGCAAGGCCTACGACGCGCCGATACCTGCCGTCACGCCAGAGGCGCATGCCGGCCTCGGCAATGTCGCCACGGCACAGGGAGACTGAGCCATGAAATTCACTCACGAAACAATCGAAAAGAACATCGGCTGGATGATCCTGCTGGTGGTGCTGGTGGTGAGCGTCGGCGGGCTGGTGGAAATCGTGCCGCTGTTCTTCCAGAAATCCCTGACCGAGCCGGTGGCGGGCCTGAAACCCTACACGCCGCTGCAACTGGCAGGCCGCGATGTCTACCAGCGCGAAGGCTGCTACAACTGCCACTCGCAGATGATCCGGCCGTTCCGCGCGGAGACCGAGCGCTACGGTCACTACTCGGTCGCCGGCGAATTCGTCTACGACCATCCGTTCCAGTGGGGCAGCAAGCGCACCGGGCCGGACCTGCATCGCGTCGGCGGCCGCTACAACGATGACTGGCATCGCCTGCACCTGCGCCAGCCGCGCGACCTGGTGCCGGAATCGAACATGCCGGCCTATCCGTGGCTCGCCAAGACGATGCTCGACCCCGCCGAATCGGCGCCGCGCATGACCGCGCTGTCGAGAGTCGGCGTGCCCTACACCCAGGCGGAAATCGACAAGGCCGCGGATGACGTCAAGGGCAAGACCGAGGAAGACGCGCTCATCGCCTACCTGCAAGTGCTCGGCACCGCATTGAAGAATGTGAAATAGCCATGGACATCAACGACCTTCGCACCCTCATCACCACGCTTTCCTTTGTGGTGTTCATCGGCATCGTCTATTGGGCCTACAGCAGCCGCCAGCGTGCGCGCTTCGAGGAAGCCGCCAACCTGCCGTTTGCCGATGCCGAACTGCCCGGCGAATTTTCCGCGGGCCGCATTGTCAATTCCAAAGAAGAAAGTACCGGAGTCCGCCCATGAGCGATTTCATTTCGAGTTTCTGGAACTGGTACGTCGCCGGCATTTCGCTGGTGGGCATCCTCGGCTGCGGCGTGCTGCTGTGGATGCAAAGCACCGCGCGCCCGCCCAAAGGCCAAAAGGTCGAATTGCATGGCCATGTCTGGGACGGCGACCTGACCGAATACAACAACCCGCTGCCACGCTGGTGGATGTGGCTGTTCTATATCACCATCGTGTTCTCGCTGGTCTATCTCGCGGTCTATCCGGGGCTGGGCACTTTTCGCGGCCAGTTCAACTGGACGTCGGCGAACGCCTATGAGGCCGAAATCAAGCAGGCCAACGCCGACTACAGGCCGCTGTTCGACAAGCACCTCAAGACCGATATTGCCGCGCTCGCCAAGGATCCACAGGCCAATGCCATGGGGCAGCGGCTGTTCCTGAACTACTGCGCGCAGTGTCATGGCTCGGATGCCGGCGGCGCCAAGGGCTTCCCGAACCTTCGCGACAAGGACTGGCTGTATGGCGGCGATCCGGCCACCATCGAGACCACCATCCTCGGCGGACGCAACGGCATCATGCCGCCGCTCGGCGCGGCCGTCGGCGGCGAAGACGGCATCAAGGAATTGGTAAATTATGTGCGCTCGCTGTCGGGCCTGAAGCACGACGCCAGGCTGGCGGAGGCCGGCAAGGCGAAGTTCGCCATCTGTGCCGCCTGCCACGGGCCCGATGCTAAAGGTACCCCGGCGATGGGCGCGCCCAACCTGACCGACGCCGTGTGGCTGTATGGCAGTTCGGAAGAAACCATTGCCGAGGGAATCCGCAACGGCCGCAACAACATGATGCCCGCGCAAAAGGAACGCCTCGGCGAGGCCAAGATCCACTTGCTTGCGGCCTACGTGTACAGCCTTGGCGGTGGAATGCCGGCGGCGGCACCCGCGCCGGCCGCGGAGGCTCCTCCCGCCGCCGCAGCGACGACTGCCGCCCCGGCCACCGCGCCGCCCAAGTAACCACTGTCACGGATGTCCAACACCTCTAAAGTCATTCCCATCAACCCTGCTCCTGACGCCGCCGGCGATCAGGAGCAGGTGCTTTATGAGGTACGAAAAAAAATCTATCCGCGCGCGGTCAGTGGATGGTTTGCCAAATGGCGCTGGACCCTGGTCATACTCACGCAACTGATTTTCTACGGCTCACCGTGGCTGTCCTGGAACGGCCGCCAAGCGGTGCTGTTCGACCTGGTGGCGCGCAAGTTCTATATCTTTGGCATCGTCTTCTGGCCGCAGGATTTCATTTATCTCACCATCCTGCTGATGATCGCGGCGTACTCGCTGTTCCTGTTCACGACGGTCGCGGGGCGCCTGTGGTGCGGTTACGCCTGCCCGCAGACCGTCTACACCGAAATATTTCTCTGGATCGAGCGCAAATTCGAAGGTGACCGCGTCGCGCAGATGCGCCTCGACGACGGCGGTCTGTCGGCCCGCAAGTTTGCGCTGAAAGCCGCCAAGCACGGCGTGTGGATCGCGCTCGCCCTGTGGACGGGCTTCACGTTTGTCGGCTATTTCACACCCATCCTCGACCTCGGCCGTGAAGTCATCATGTGGACCCTCGGGCCGTGGGAGACGTTCTGGCTGTTCTTCTACAGCTTTGCCACCTATGGCAATGCCGGCTGGATGCGCGAGCAGGTCTGCAAATACATGTGTCCCTACGCGCGCTTCCAGAGCGCCATGTTCGACCGCGATACCCTGGTGGTCGCCTACGATGAAGAACGCGGCGAGCCGCGCGGTTCGCGCTCGAAGAAGGTCGACCCGAAGGCGGCGGGCCTGGGCGATTGCGTTTCCTGCGAAATCTGTGTGCAGGTCTGCCCGACCGGCATCGATATCCGCAAGGGCCAGCAGTACG
>JBDTSU010000419.1:0-3275 GCA_039930965.1 Betaproteobacteria bacterium | reverse complement strand
GTTTTGTGTATCTCCCGGCGCTCGCGGGGCTCATCGCCGGCAGCATGCTGACGGCGCCGATGGGCGCGCGGCTGGCGCACCGATTGCCGGTTATCACCCTCAAGCGGATCTTTGCCTTGCTGATGTATGCGCTCGCGGCGAAGATGGTGGCCGCGTACTGGTAGAAGCGGGTAGATAGGGGTAAGAGCAGGTTAGAGCGGGCAGGCGCAGATTGGATGCCGCTTACCTGACGACTGGAACAAATCTCGTGGCAAAACTCAAGCACTGGCGCGGCTTGCGGAGGCAAAATGGCTGGAGTGCCGCGCCAGTGCTAGCGATTTCCTATTTTCTTTTGATTTTCCGTCGGCGTCGGCACCGCTGCGCGGAATTCCATGCTCATGTGCGGTGCATGCCGAGGCAATCTTCACTTGCAGGATCTCGAACTCGAGATGGCAAAGGCCGCCTGAGGGGCTACTCAAGCCCGAACAGCGCTGCGCCGTTCCGCCACGCGATCTTGTCCGCCACCGGCGCCGGCAATTGTCCCAGCCAGCGGCGGTAATGGGCGATGATGGCGGGGTAACTCTGCCAGCGCTGGTTGACCCAGGTATCCGACCCCAGCAGGAATCGGTCGGGATATTTTTCGAACAGTGTTTTCCATCCGGCATCGAGCGTGCCGGATTCGTCCTCCACATCCAGGCGATACGAGAGTTCGTCGCGCGACTGCCGTCGTTCGGGCGGCTGTTGGCGAGAACGCCGGCCACGCCGTTCTTGCGTAGCAGTTCGGCCACGGCGCCGATCGAATATTGCGCCGTGGCCTCGTCGTTGTAATGCAGGTGAGCGTCGAAAAGCCGGCCTGTCCACGGGCTGTTGCCGGCGTGCGCAGATGTCGCGAGGGCGAGGAAGCCCAGCGCGCCGAGAACCCTGCCGGAAAACCTGTACACGAGAGTCTCCTGTATCCGTTTGTAACCACTTCGATTGCAGGCCCGGCGCGCTGCTAGAATCCAGCGATGCCGCCCGCGCGTATCAAATCGAGACAAACAACAATTAGGTTCGCGACCATTGAAAAACATTCTTGTCCTGTTTGACGCCGACTGGGACCGATTGCAGTTGCAGAAAGCCGCCCGGCTCAGTGATGCCGTGGAGTACCGCTTTTACTACGAGGGGTTCGATCTCTTCAGTTTTCCGAGCAATGCGCGGCTGCTAACTTTCGATATCTTCAGGTTTGTCGACAAGCTGGTGAAAAAGTACCAGTCGCTGCCGGTGCACGGTGTCACCTCGAGCAATGAACAGTTCGGCGCGCTGGTTGCCGCCCTGGTCGCGGAACGCCTGGGGTTGCCGGGCGCCGACCCCAAGGCGCTGATCGCATCGCAGCACAAGTACGTCGCGCGGCGCATCCTGCAGGCCGAAATACCCGAGACCAACGTGGCGTTTCACGCCTTTCCTTATACCTTCAAGACGGCCGGAGAGATCCCCCTACGGTTTCCGTTCCACGTCAAGCCGGTGAAGGCGGCCTACTCGGTGCTTGCACGACGGGTCGGGAGTTTTCGCGAACTGCAGCAGCACATGACCTTTCATCCGTGGGAAAAATACATCATCAAGCGGCTGGTGCGGCCGTTCAACGACGTCGTCCGCAAACTGACCGACTTCGATGTGGATGCGCACTGGATGCTGGCCGAGGAGCTGATCGATGGTCATCAGATCAACGTCGACGGCGTGGTGATCGATGGCGAGATCAATGTCCTGGGAATTGTCGACGCCGTCATGTACCCGGGAACCGACCAGTTCATGCGATTCGAGTATCCGACCCGGCTGCCGTCGCACCAGGCCGAGCGCGCGCGTACCAAGGCACGGCGGATCATCGCGGCACTGGGGCTCGACCACGGGCTGTTCAACGTCGAGATGCGCGTCTGCCCGACCACCGGCGCGTGTCGCATGATTGAAGTCAATCCGCGCATGGCGGCACAGTTCTCGGACCTGTACGAGAAGGTCGACGGCATCAATCTGCACGACGTGGCGCTGAAGATCGCAACAGGCGAGGCGCCCGATCTGTCGCCGGGACGCGGAAAGTACAAGGTGGCGACCAGTTTTGTGTTCCGCAAGTTCGACGGCACACCGCTTGCCAATCCGCCCACACATGAAAACCTCAAGTGGTTGCAGGAATTCGACCCCGACGCGTTTCTGGCGCTTTTCATCAAGACGGGCGGCGGACTGAAGCGCGAAATGAAATGGCTCGGCAGCCATCGCTATGCCACGCTGAACATGGGCGGCCATTCCGAGGAACACCTGCAGGGGAAGTTTCAGACCGTGAAGGACACGCTGCGATTCGAGACGGGCTGACGCGCTTTCCGGGTTCGTCTTGCGCGGGTGGCTAAGGTAAAATTACGCTTTCGTCCGCATGTACCCCCGCCGCGGGCCGCCCCGCAAAAAGAACACCATGAATCTCTCCACTGTCTCCGGCATCCGCCAGGCTTTCATCGATTTTTTTGTCTCCAACGGCCATACCCACGTCGCGTCGAGTTCGCTGGTGCCAGGCGACGATCCGACGCTGCTGTTCACCAATGCCGGCATGAACCAGTTCAAGGACTGTTTCCTCGGCCGGGAGAAGCGGGCGTATGTCCGCGCGGTGACGTCGCAGCGCTGCGTGCGCGCCGGTGGCAAGCACAATGATCTCGAAAATGTCGGCTACACGGCGCGCCACCACACTTTCTTCGAGATGCTGGGCAACTTCAGCTTTGGCGATTACTTCAAGAAGGATGCCATCCGGTACGCATGGGAATTGCTGACAGTCGTCTACAAGCTGCCCGCGGAAAGGTTGCTGGTCACCGTTTACGCAGACGATGACGAGGCCTACGACATCTGGGCAACCGAAATCGGCGTGCCCAAAGAGCGTATCGTACGCATCGGCGACAACAAGGGCGGCAAGTTTGCCTCCGACAATTTCTGGATGATGGGTGATACCGGCCCGTGCGGTCCCTGCAGTGAAATCTTCTACGACCACGGTGCGCACATCCCGGGCGGTCCGCCCGGTTCGCCTGACGAGGACGGCGATCGCTTCATCGAGATCTGGAACCTGGTGTTCATGCAGTTCAACCGCGAAGTCGCGGACGGCCCGATGATCCCGCTGCCAAAGCCGTCGGTCGATACGGGCATGGGTCTCGAGCGCCTGTCGGCCGTGCTGCAGCATGTGCATGCAAACTATGAGATCGACTTGTTCCAGGCGCTGATCAAGGCGGCCGCGCGCGAAACCGGCGTGCAGGACCTGGCCCTGCCTAGCCTGCGGGTGATCGCCGACCATA
>JBDTSU010000418.1:0-3287 GCA_039930965.1 Betaproteobacteria bacterium | reverse complement strand
ATATCAACCTCGCTACACATCGGTCGACGATAAGATGCTTAAGTAAGTGCCATTCGTGTCTGCCTCTGGTCATTCACCCTATTCATTCGTCGACTTCACCACCGGGGAAATTCCTGTAGGCTTCAGGCCATTGCGCGTCTCCGAATTGAGCCCTCCCTGCACCCATCCACCCGATGCCCTCCAAATACAAATCACCGATCACCGTTGAGCGCCTCTGGCAACTCGAACGCCTTTCTTCGCCGTCCCTTTCGCCCGACGGCAGCCAGGCCGTATGTTCGGTCACCCGATATGACATGGAGGCCAACAAGTCGGCTACCCAACTTTGGCTGCTCTCGACACTGGGCGGCACACCGCGATCGCTGACCACCTGCGGCGACAAGGATCGCCAGGCAGCATGGTCACCCCAGGGCGACCGCGTTGCCTTTATCGGCAAGCGTGAAAGCGCCGGGCAGATGGATGAAACCCCACAGCTCTATGTCATTGCGACCGATGGCGGCGAGGCGCGGCGTGTCGGTAAGATCGCCGCCGGCGTGGAAGCCTTCAAATGGGCGCCGGACGGGAAACACATTGTCTGCCTCGCCTGGGTATGGCCCGGGCTCAAGGGCATGAAAGCGCAGGAACGGCGGCACGCGGAATTCGCCAAGCGGCGCGAAAGCGGCTATGCCACCCGTGACGGCTACTACCGCTACTGGGACCAGAACCTGCCGATGGGGCGTATCGTCCATTTGCTGCGCGTGAATGTCGACGCAGGCACAACCACCGACCTGCTCGAGGGCACAGCGTACGAATTGCCGCGTGCCGAGCTTGGCAGCGAGATGTTCGACATCAGCCCGGACGGCCGGCGCGTCGTGTTCATGTTCGACCCGGCCGACGAAAAACGCGGCAGCAATCGTCATGCGCTTGCGACCCTCACAATGGCCTCACGCAAGATTGAGCCGCTGCTGGATAAGCCAAAATGGGATTTCTCCTCGCCGCGCTTCAGCCCGGACGGCCGGCGCATCGCCGTCATCGCCACACCGCAATTTCCCAAACACACGATGCTCAGCCGGCTCGGCATCGTTGAGAACGATGGCCGCTGGCAGGCACTCGATACCCATTGGGATACGGACGTGACCGGGCCATTGCGCTGGTCGTCGGCCAGTGACGCGGTCTATTTCACGGCCGAATCGCGCGGTCGCTGCCATGTGTGGCGCCGGCCGCTTGCCGCCGATTCGCCGCAGCTGGTCTGGCAGGGCGCCTGGGTGCAGGGCTACGATGTCAACTGCGGTGTCGCGGGCGCACGCGATGCGGATGTACTGGTCACCGCCAGCGACAGCATCCATCATCCGGTGCGCATTCATGCCGCCGTCATGGGTGAAGCCGCGGCAACCGGCATTGCGGCCAGGCGAATCGAGCAATTCAATGATGCATTGCTGGCGAAGGTCAAGTTCGGGCACGTCGAAGAAGTGACCGTGCGCGGCGCACTCAATGACGAGGTGCAGATGTGGCTGGTGTTCCCGCCCGATTTCAAGCGTGACCGCAAGCACCCGGTGTTGCATGTCATTCATGGCGGGCCGTATGTCGCCATCGGCGACAACTTCAGCTATCGATGGAATCCACACCTGCTCGCGTCAAAAGGCCATGTGGTCGCGATGGTCAACTATCACGGTTCCAGCGGCTTCGGCCATGCCTTCCGCGACAGCATCATGGGCCGCATGGGCGAGCTGGAGTTGATCGACATTGAAGCGGGAACCGATTGGCTGCTCAAGCAGCCCTGGGTTGATCGCAAGCGCATTTATGCAAGCGGTGGCAGCTACGGCGGCTTCCTCGTTGCATGGATGAATGGCCATGTGGCGCCATCGCGATACCGCGCCTATGTCTGCCATGCCGGCGTCTTCGACCGCGCCGCGACATGGAGCGCGGACTCCTACGCACAGCGCCATCGTGACCTGCACACCACCTATTGGGACGACCCGGCCAAGGTCGCCGCGCAAAGCCCGATCACGTTTGCCGCGCGGATGAGCACGCCGACGCTGATCACTCACGGCGCGCTCGATTACCGTGTGCCGGATCATAACGGCCTTGCGTACTACAACACCCTCAAGGCGCGTGGCGTGCCGGCGAGGCTGCTATGGTTTGCGGACGAGAACCACTGGGTGCTGAAACCGGCCAATTCACGGCAGTGGTATGGCGAGGTGTTTGCGTGGCTTGAGGAGCATCAGCCGCACCGGGATCGGAAGAAACGGCGCGGCTAATTGACAGTGGTTGATGGCGGCTGATGGTGCCTTAGCGCCGACGATACACGCAGCCGATCACCAGTACGACGTACGCGATCAGCAGAATCCAGAAGGCGTTGACCGAGACGTTTTGAATAACCACAAACCGCGACAGGACGGCCACCAGGGCCAGTACCAGTGCAATGATGAAAGTGACTTGCGTCGGCGCGTTGAATCTCATGATGGTTCTCCCTCCGCGCGATGGGCGCAGTTCAAAGGCCAGCGTAGCAGGTTGGCAGTCTTTTCCCGCGAACGGCATGATCTAAATTTAAAAGGTCGGCGTGAGTGGAATTGGGAATGAATTCACGCTGAGATTTTCTTCACAAACGTGAAGGCTGCGTTCAGCCCCTTCGCGCCGCCTCAATCGCAGCAATATCGATCTTCCCCATAGTCATCATCGCCTCGAACGCGCGCTTGGCCGCTGCGGGATCCGGGTCGAACAGCGCTTCCATGAGTGCCCGCGGGGTGATCTGCCATGACAATCCCCACTTATCCTTGCACCAGCCGCACGCGCTTTCCTGCCCGCCATTGCCGACGATTGCGTTCCACAAGCGGTCGGTTTCGGCCTGGTCGTCAGTCGCGATCTGAAAAGAGAACGCCTCGCTATGCTTGAAGCGCGGGCCGCCGTTCAGCCCGATGCAGGGGATACCGGCAACGGTGAATTCGACGGTCAGAATTGCGCCCTGCTTTCCATCGGGGTAGTCGCCGGGGGCGCGCATGATGGCGCCGACGGAGCTGTCGGGGAAGGTCCTGACATAGAAATTTGCGGCCTCGAGCGCGTCGCTTTCGTACCAGAGACAGATGGTGTTTTTGCTGGTCATTTCTTGTCTCCTGAAGTTATCAGCTTCCGCAGGTGAACTTGCTCAACACACTTTTTCAACAAACTCTAGCACTGGTGCGGTGTCCAGGACATTTTCAGCCGGGGATGCCCGTGGATGCCCGGGTTTAGTTTTTTGGTGATCTATGCCCGATTATTCCGGGTGCGGGCTCTAAGGTCGCAAATTGTGACCTTAGACACCGGCCCAGGGAGAA
>JBDTSU010000417.1:0-3294 GCA_039930965.1 Betaproteobacteria bacterium | reverse complement strand
GCCGGCGGCAGATCGCAATACCAGTCGTAAAAGCTCAGACAGACCCCGCCCAGCAGCGACAGATACCGCGTGCCGGCGGCATAGGAGACCATCGACATGGCGGGAATGGGCGAGAAGCCGGCAATGCGGTCGGGGCCGTATTTGCGGATTGTATAGGCGTTGGCCGCGGCGATGATTTCGTTTGCCTCGTCCCACCCTAGACGCACAAATCCGCCCAAGCCGCGCCGAGTGGTATAGGATTTGCGCTTGACCTCGTCTTCGACGATCGATTTCCAGGCCGCGACCGGTGTTTGAGTCTTGCGCGCCTCGCGCCACAGCCGTACCAGCGACCCACGCACCATGGGATATTTCAGGCGGTTGCCGCTATAGAGATACCAGGAATAGCTGGCGCCCCGCGAGCAGCCACGCGGCTCGTGATTGGGCAGTTCGGGACGCGTGCGCGGATAGTCGGTCTGCTGGGTTTCCCAGGTGACGATGCCGCCCTTGACGTAGATTTTCCAACTGCAGGAGCCGGTGCAATTGACGCCGTGGGTGGAGCGCACAATCTTGTCGTGCGACCAACGCTGGCGATAGGCGTTCTCCCACTGGCGGTCTTCCGTCGTAGTAATGCCGTGTCCGTTGGAGAACGTGCCCGCATATTTCTTGAAGAATGTCAGTCGGTCCAGAAATTGACTCATTTCAGCCCCTTTGCTGCGCGGCATCGCGGCTTGCCGCGACGCCATCGGTTTTGTGAAGTTCGACCATTTCGGGAAGTTCGGGCAGCGACTTGAGCGCGCCGATCTTGGCGCGCTCCATTAAGCGGATGGCGCCATGCATCCAGGCCAGGGCGAGAACCACCAATCCGAAGAGCAGCATGAAACAGCTCGTCCAGACCCCGATGAAATCATTCATCAGACCGAAAGCGATCGGCAGGACGAAACCGCCCAGCCCGCCAATGGCGCCGACAAGTCCGCCGACCGCACCAACATGATCCGGGTAATAGGCCGGGATATGCTTGTAGACAGCCGCCATGCCGATGGCCATGAAGAAGCCTAGTACGACCGTCAGCGTCACGAAGGCAGGCAGTGTTATCTCGAATGAAAATGCGATGGGGCCCTTGATGCCGTGCACCACGTAATCGGTGGCGGGATAAGACAAGACAAAGCACGCGATGCTCGCTGCGGTGAAGGTGAGGTACATCACCAAGCGCGCGCCGATGCGGTCGGATATCCACCCGCCCAGGGCCCGGAATGCCGCCGCCGGCAAGGCATAGGCGGTTGTGAGGAGCCCCGCCGTGGCCAGCGGCAAGCCGTACATCCCCATATAATAGCGGGGTAACCAGCTCGCGAGCGCCACGAAGGCCCCGAAGACAAAAAAATAGTAGAGGGAAAAACGCCACACCTGCAGACGTAGCAGTGGCAAAAGTTGAGCAGAAAGTTTGCGCGATTTCACATTGCCGGTGGACCGGGCCACGCTGGCGGGATCTTCGCGGGTCAATAAGTAGAATATTACAGCTGCCGCGGCGAGCACACCGGCATAGATCTGCACCGTCTCGCGCCATCCGAAGGCGTTGATGAGCAACGGGGCGCCAAAGGTCGTAATCGCGGTGCCGATGGTTCCCGCGCCGAAGATTCCCAGCGCCGTGCCCTGACGCGCGCGATCGAACCAGTTGGAGACATAGGAGACCCCGACCGCGAACGAACCGCCGGAGAATCCCAGACCCAACGCTGTAACAATGAACAGCGGAAAGCTGGATACGACCGAGACAGCATAAACCGCCCCGGCAGTCAGAAACATCAGCAGCGTGAACACGCGGCGGCCGCCGAATTTATCGCTCAGAAGGCCGAGGAAGAGACGGCTAAGTGCGCCGGTCAGGACCGGCGTCGCGACCAGCAGGCCAAATTTGGAATCATCCAGACCCAGTTCCTGCTTGATCTCGATACCGACGATCGCAAATAGCGTCCAAACTGCGAAGCACACCGTAAAAGCGGCAGTAGAAAGGGTAAGCGCTTGGTAGGACGCAGTATTTTTCTGTATTGCAGACGTTCCGACGGTGGAAACCAAGAATACCCCCTTGTTCGATCCTCGACCAAGCGCCGAGGAACGGTTTCGAATTTATTGCCTTAAGGCAAGAGCGTCCTTGATATGGATCAATGATCGGTGGTCGCGCCGTGTCATATTGCAGAAAGTTCCTTCTAAGGATTCGATACGGACGGCATGGACCCCCTCTCCGCATTGTCAGGAATATTTCCGACCCTGCCGCGAAATTCGATCCGCCGGCTCGCGGAGGTATCGGGCATGCAGCGCATTGGAAAGGGCTCGCTGTTGTTTCGCGAGGGTGAACGCGCTGATTTCGTCTATGCCCTGATCGAAGGGCGCGCATCGCTGATCAGCGGTCGTGAGCACGAAGAAACAATCGCTGACTTCATGGAGGCCGGTGACGTCTTCCTGGTTCCCCCTGCGCTACTCCAACTGCCTTACATGGTGACCGCAAAGGCGGTTACCGACCTGCTTGTAGTCCTGATACCAGTGGAGGAATTTCGCCGCATGGCGGAAGCCGAATTGGCCCTGGCCGTCGCCCTGAATCGTCTGTTGGCTGGGCATTGGCGCCTTCTGCTGCGTCATTTGACTCAGACCAAATCCCGCGACGCGGACACACGACTGGTTCAGTTTCTGATCGACGGCGCGGGCGTGACCGATGGCGCCGCCCGGTTCACTCTTCCCGGGTCGAAACAGGACTTGGCAGCGCATCTGGGCATGACGCCGGCAACCCTGTCGCGCGCCCTCAAGCGCCTCAGTCCGCTGGGCGTCAAGACCGCAGGATCGGATGTCGAGATCGAAGACATCGCCAGGCTCAGCGCGTTTTCCGGCAGCCAGGCGGCGGCGTACACGCAAACGGGAGCCTGACATGCCGCAGAACCGGGCTTCTCGAGTCGGACCAAATTCTGGTTTGCCTTCACTGCGGTTTATTGAGGAGCGGATATGAGGCTTCCAAGATACCATTCCGTTCCTGAAACGGCGCGTGCAAGGCTGCCTCTGGTTTCCTTCGATGAAGCATCCGGCATCATCTCGTCTTGCGCCACACCGCTTGCCACCGAATGCGTGCCGCTTGAAGATGCCGATCGACGGGTTCTCGCAACCGATGTCGTCGCACTATGCGCCTCGCCCGCCGGCCCGGTATCCGCTATGGACGGCTATGCCGTTCGGAACAGCGACCTTGAAGACCTGCCAGCATCGCTCGACATCGCTGGCAAGTCGTTTGCCGGCAAGGGGTTCGATGGACCGCTTCCACCCAATTCCTGCGTTCGGATTTTC
>JBDTSU010000416.1:0-3296 GCA_039930965.1 Betaproteobacteria bacterium | reverse complement strand
TAGCACGGCGCGGTAGGGTACCTCCTCGGTGGAATCGGAGCAGCCATGTGGAGCAGTAACGTTTCTCGATCGCCTTGATGGCTTGCGCAACTATCAGAGGTACGGCGACAAAAGGCGGGCCAGTCCATTGCGTAGTCGCACCAGGAGAGGCTGGGTACGCAGTACCTCAATTTGGACAGGTCTTGCCAGCGCGATCCTCGCGTTCACCTGCGCATCCAGGCGCTGGGCAAGTGTCGCGTCGTGGCACTCGATGTCGAATTCGAAATTCAGGCGCAGGCTGCGTGCGTCCCAGTTGGTCGAGCCCACCAGCGCCCACAGTCCGTCGACCACGAACAGCTTGGTATGGTCGAACGGCAGTGGCGTGAGATGGACGCGGCAACCGCTTTCCAGCAGGTCCGGCAGCAACGTCTCGCGCGCCCAGTCGCACACTGGGATGTTGCTGTGGGCTGGAACGACAATGTCCACCGCAACGCCGCGCATCGCGGCCACCCGCGGCGCCCGCAGCAACACTTCATCCGGCACGAAGTATGGTGTCACGATCCGCACGGAGCGCGTTGCCACAGATAGCGCACCCAGCACTATCTCGGCCGTATGATTGAGATCTTCGTCTGGCCCGTTGGTGATTCCGCGCGCCGCCACTGTCCCGCATGCCGGTTGCAGCGCGAACCATGCCGCACCCGTCAGGCGCTCCCCGGTAACAAAGGCCCAATCGATTGCAAACGCGCGCTGCAGATCGGCGACCACTGGACCCTTGAATCGAAAGTGCAGCCCGGACACCGGCGCGGCCGGCGTCAATGACAGCCAGTGCCCCTCGCGGATGTTGAGACCTCCCGTGAACCCGACCTCGCCATCGACCACCAGCAATTTTCTGTGGTTGCGAAGATTGGCGTACTGCAGTCGCCGCCATCCGCGTGCAGGCCTGAACGCTGCGACCGGAACATTCGCCTTGTGCAGGCGGGTCACCATGGTCGGTCGCGTATAGCGCGCACCGACGGCATCGATGAGTACCCGCACGCTGACTCCGCGGTGGAGCGCGCGCACCAGCGCATCATGGAACGCGGTTCCGGCGCGATCGTTGTCGAAGATGTAGGTGAGCAGTGTCACGGTGCGGCAGGCGTTGTCCACCGCGGCAATCATCGCCGGGAATGCCTCATCGCCGCTTTCGAGTACGTCGATGCGGTTGCCCGACCGGAGGGGACGTGCAGTGAGGCGTTCGCCAAGCATCGCCAGCCCGCGAAGTGGCGGATACGCCGTGACTGTGGCGCGGTCGCGCGATGGGCATGTGGAGGCACCTGCGCGCGCGCTGGAATCCGCTAGCCAGCCGGCGCGCAGTGATTCGGTCAGCACCCTTCTCTTCACCCGGTTAATGGCGAATCCGACGTAGGCAAGCGAACCGATGAACGGCGCCAGCCACGCCATGCCCACCCATGCGATAACCGAGGCGGTTTCGCGCTTGTACAGCACGGCGTGCAGGGTGACGGCCGCGGCCAGGCCTACGTGCATTAAAGACATCAGCACGGGCCAGCGCGCGTGCAGGGCATCCATCATGAAGTGCGCCCTACGCCAAAGTTCACCATGGCGATCATGTGCAATCAGGCATCGCCGGGACAGCGTGCGCCTGGGGCCGAGTCTTGCCATCGTGCCCCGACAACGTGTTACCCATGCGCGGGCGCATTGTGCGGCGTGGTGACGCGTTCAGTCAGTACCGGCGCGAAGCCGCCGCCGGGCGTGCGGAAGTTAGTCGTCTGTCCCTGATACAGTCGGGCCGCCACCAGACTCACGGCCCCGGCATACGCGTAGTTGCGGACGTCGACCTTGAGCGGTGTAATGCTCTCGGCGCTCGCGTGGCGTTCGCTCGGCGTGACCAGCTCTTGAGCGATGTACTCTCGTTCGGCGATCTCGGCCCACACACGGTGAGTGATCTTGTCGCCGCGGTACGCTGCCTTGCTGCCGTAACCGCCGATGGGCTTAAAAAACAGTGCACGGCGCCTGACCCATAGATCGGCGCGGTTGGCATCGGTCATCAGCTCTGTATGCGGCACCGCGCGCGCCAGGATTTCGGCATCATCCGGGTCAGCACCTGCTGCGTTCAAAAAAGCCGGGTCTCCGAGCAGGCAGAGGTTGCGCTTGTTCGCATACAGAGCATGCGCGCGCGGGTTCGGGCTCAATACCACGCTGCCGGCGAGATAAGCTGATTTCACGTGCTCGACCACGGGTTGCCCAAGCGCAAAATCCGTCAGCCGGTTGTAGATCATATCGATCGGTCTATCCCCCACCCAGAGACGACCGTTGCGTTCCACAATCTCGTGCGGGTCGGCGATGAGCACGTGCACGCCACGCCGACCAAGCGCCTGCTGATAGAGTAGAAATTCTGGATACAGGTACTGTTGCAAGGGCGACTCGTCCACGATCGCGAGGGATTGCAGAGCCGCCCCACCACGTTGCATGCGCCATTCGGCCAGAAGTACATCGCACAGAGACTGTTCGACGGCCGCCGGATCCAGCGGCAGGCTGGCCAATTGGGCCGCGCCACTGCAACAGACCTGTTGCGCACCCAGCAACAGGGCGTTGAGCAGCGCCCCGCCCGGGTTCGTGTTGATTTCGATCAGCCGCGGGCCGTGAGGCCCAAGGTGAAAATCAAATCCAAGCAGCCCGCCACGAATACCGGGATCGAACCGGGCAACTGCAGAGGCCCAGCCGAGCGCCGTGCTGCGAAAAAGGGGTGTTGCAACGAGTCGTTCCACTGCAGCCACGACGCGTGCCATTTCGTCCAAATGTCCGCGGCCGATAAACACTGGAAGGGGGGCAAAGAGGTTTGGATGGGTGTCGAGCAAAGTCCCGGATAAACCGCGACCACCCAGCTTCGTCGCAAGTTCGCCCCGCAGCGCCACCTGATCAACGCTGATGCAATGGCATAGGCGGTTGAGTGCTTCCATGGAGGACTGGGACCGGCAATCGGTTTCACTTCCTGTCGTGGCTTGTTCGCTCATGGCGACAGCATAGCCCCCAAGGGCAGCGTCGGGCATGGCCCAGAGCTGCACGCCACCAATCAATCGTTCGGCGCGAGGTCTTTGTCCAGGCGAGCAGCCAGCAGCTTGCGCGCGCGATAGAGACGCATCTCGATAGTTTTTACAGATACCCCCAGAATTTCCGCCGCTTCCGCATGCGAGGCATCGTCAAAGGTCACCAGTAGCAGCGGCTCTTTGAGCGCGGTCGGTAGACGACTGATTTCAGCTTCTAGACGGGCTGTCTGCTCGCGCGCCAACTCATCACCTTCGACATCCAGCGTTGGATCT
>JBDTSU010000415.1:0-3300 GCA_039930965.1 Betaproteobacteria bacterium | reverse complement strand
CCTTGCCCTTGTACTCGATGTTTCCCGCGCCGCCGATACCGGCCTTCAGGCTCTCGTCCGCGTACACCTTGATGGTGCCCGATCCGTCCACGTTCGCCTCGACGACTTGCGCCTGGTACGCGCTGGTGTCGATGCTGCCGGAGCCGTCGATGCGCGCGACCACGGATTTCCCGGCGCCGGAGGCTTCGACATTGCCGGAGTTCTTGATGACGATTGCGAGGCGTCCGGCTTTCATGTTCTTCAGGCCGACGTCGCCGCTGCCACCCAACTCGATATCGGCATCGTTGCCCGCGAAACCTTCGATCGAAGCATTGCCGCTCGCGCCGGTGCGCAGCCCACGAAAGCCCTTGATCGTCACCGTGTACTTCAAACCCTTGTCGGTCTTGAAACTGCCCTTGCTGCCGAGCGTCAGGGTATCGCCCTTGACGCCGACATCGAGCTGCGCGAGGACCTTCGATTCCGCTTCGACGACAACTTTCTCATCAGCACCGGGCCGGATCGTCAATTCGCCAGGCGTATTGAAGACGATACGCGTGACGCCCGGCGCAGGCTTGGTCATCTGGTCCGCCATCGCGGTCAGCGATGTCGACGCCATCAGAACTCCGACCCAGAGCAAGCGGTGAAAGATTCGATTTTGCATGTCCATGAGTTGCTCCCACCGGCCCTGCCGTTCACTTCGACCGTATCAATTTTCCGACAGAATGCACAGCGCATGCTGCAGATTCATCACCGTAACAGGTTCGCCCTCGGCGCGGCGCGCAATGTTGATGGCGCTCGGATTGCCGACGTTGCCCCGGAAACCACTCCCTTCGTACAGGAGTCGGCCGTTCTGCCAGCAGCGCAGCGTCTGGCCGCCCAGTTTGCGCGGATCCCGCACGGTGACGATTCCCCCGTCGACAGCCGGGGGTGCGACCGTAGCGGAGTTCTGGGGCGCCATGACTTCGACACCGCCGCCGCCCAGTTTCAGTTGCGCGCCGGCTGGCGCCGCGATCATGACCGTGGCGGCAAGCGCCAGGGTCGTCAGGGAGAGTCTGCGCATTTTTTCCTCAACGCACGTTGATGGTGAAGTTACCCACGCCGAGGGAAGGACCGACGGCTTTTTCGAACACCGACTTCAACTCGGGAATCGTCTTGATGGGGGTCGGCACATCGATATCGCCGCCGCCGATCGTCGGCACCACGTCGGCGAAGACATCCCGGTTGGCGCCGAAGCAAACGATCTGCTCCTGCACACCCTTCGTGTTCACGTCGATGTTGAAGCTCTTGTCGCCCGGCAGCTGGATGCCTTTCTTGCTGCTGACGAGCGCGTCCTTGGTGAACCGGTTGGGAAAGAACCGGGCGATCTGCCGGGTGTCGTCCTGCATGAAGCAGTACACATAGGCGTCGCGGCTCGGCGTGACCTTGATGGTCAGGCGCTCACCTTTCTTGAACTGGTTTCCACCCTTGACCGACGCGACGGAGAGCGCGATCGGAGACGGATCGGCGGCTTTGGCCACCTCGACCGCGGCAGCGGTGCGATACGACGCGAGCTTTTCCTTGGCCTTGGGCGCCACCTCGTAGTGGTTGGCGCCGAGATAGGCGGTGAAGAAGTCGACATCGAGCTTCGCACTCTTCTCCAGGCCCATCGCCTCGCGATAGGCCATGATGGCATCGCGCAGCCCGTCATCGGCTTCCCCGTTCACATCGCCCGTGTAGACGCCGCGGATGCGCATCTGTTGTTGCCAGTAGCCGACGAACTCGCCCGGCTCCGCGAACATGCTCTGGAACCAGTCGCCGATCTCGTTCTTGACGGTTTCGTCCTTCGCGGTGGCGCCCATGCACAACCAATACGGCGTCTTGGTGAGCTTGCCGAAGAGTTCGACGACCGCCATCTCCACCAGGTTGCGCAGCGCCTGGGACTGGCCTTCGGCGCGCGACAGGTTCGACTGGTAGTTAATGCCGAATTTCTTGTAGCCCGCCTCGCCCTCGATGCCGGAACCCGAGCGGAAGATCACCACGGAATTGCTCGCCGTCACGCCGGGGACGATCGACAGGTCGGATGTATTCATCATGTTCAGGTCGAGGCCCAGCACGTTGGTGCTCGCCGTCGAGGCCTTGCCGACGCCGATGAACCCTTCGACGGAGACACCGCCGCCTTCGGTTTTCTTGGCGACGCTTTCGTCGAGTTGCGAAATCGAACCGCGGATACCGTATTGGGGTATCAACTGGAACATCGTCTTCTTTTCGGCTTCCTTCATGAAGCCGATCAGGTTGCCCGAGTCGGAACCGTAGGCGATCAGGCGCACCGCCTTGCTACGCTTCGTCATCTCGGACACGGACGAAATCAGCATGTCCTTGGTGCCGGCGCTGACTTTCTTGGTCTCGTCCTTCAGATCTTCGGAAATCACGACGAGGTCGCGCACCCCGTACATCAGAAACAGGTTGTCCATGCACCGAAGCGACGCGGTGAAATTCGTGATCGTCCGCACCGGTGCGGTTTCCGGTCCCTTGCGGACGGCTTCGGTCGCAACGGCCGCGTCTTTCTTGACGGCTTCTTCAGAGCATGCGGCCAGGGCAAGAGTCAAGCCGCCCAACAGTAGGATCCCGAGCTTGCGCACCATGATCTGTCTCTTCACGTGGAGGAACGATGAGAATAGGGAGCCGGCGACATTCACTTGCAGTTCGCCATGTTGATCACCGGTCCGGTGATGATCGTGGTGCTCTGCTTGCCGAACATGTCCTTGATGCCGCTGTTGCTCTTCTTGTCGGTGCTGTTGATATTGACCGTGCCGCAGTCCTTGCTGCTGCTGCTGCCGGGCGTTCCGGCGGCCGCGTCTCCCGACGTGTTGCGCTTGGACTTTTCTTTCATGATCTTCGCCTGGATATCGGGATCGAGATCCATTTGCTCAGGATTCACCGTCGGCGGACTGGCGTGCGCCAAAGCGAAGGCTGCGCAAACGGCTGCTCCCAACACGGATTTCATCAGCGTATTCATTGTGTGCCTCCAGGCGGTTTCGACCGATTGTTCGTCTGCTGTTCCTGCGGGCACGGGGCTTTCGCCCCGTGCCCGAACTGCCTGCTGCCGTGCGGCGGAAAGGCGCGATCAGTTCGCGTTGCCGACGTTCATTTTTTGCTGGTTCAACAGGCCCGACTGGGTCTGGTTGATGTTCTTCGCCGTCACGTCCGACTTGCCGCCGTTGGCCGCGTTGCCGATGCCCATCTCCTGCTTGTTGAGCAGACCGGACTGGGTCTGGTTGATGTTGGCGACGTTGACCTTCGACACGCCCTTGCTGTCGGCATTGCCGATGGCCATCTTTTGCT
>JBDTSU010000414.1:0-3303 GCA_039930965.1 Betaproteobacteria bacterium | reverse complement strand
GTCTCGTTATCGCATTCTGGGTAATGTAGTATAAATCCATATTTGAAACATGGGAGACAAGAACTTGTCAGCGCTTACCACGGCTCGTGAGATACAGGGCGCATACACGTAAATGCCAACCCTTCAACCATCCGGCTCGTTGCCCGATTTTGCGGCAATTCGTGGCCATATTGCGAAGCTGCCGCGCGTCAAATTGATCGAACGGCCCACGCCGGTTACCGAAGCGCCGAACCTCGCGCGGGTGCTCAACCACGGCAAGCCGGGTGGCCCGCGCATTTTTATCAAGCGCGACGATCTCACAAGCCTGGCGCTTGGCGGCAACAAGCTGCGCAACCTGGAATTTCGCCTCGCCCGGACCATGGCCGAGAATGCCGATACCGTAATTGTCGGGCTTGATCTGCAATCCAACTCTGCCCGCCAGACCGTGGCGGCCTGCAACAAGCTGGGGCTTAAAACCATCCTGGTGCTGGAAGGGCGCAAGCCCAACGTCATCCAGGGCAATTTGCTGATGGATTATTTGCTGGGTGCCGAGGTCCATTTTGCCGCGAGCCGCGAAGAACAGCGCAAAATGCTTGATGAATTGGCCGATCTGGCGCGCAAGGCGGGAGGGCGCCCGCATATTCTCAACGATAATCCCATGTTCGATATCGCTTCAGCAACGGCCTATCTCGAGGCGACGCTGGAAGTGCTGGAGCAATTGGAGGAAGAAGGGCTGGCGCCAAGCTGTTTCTACATGTCGTCCAGCGGCAAGGGCCAGGCAGGCATCGTACTGGCGCAGCGGCTGACCGGACTCGGCTTTCGCATGCACGGCGTCACCGCAACCAGCGAATTTCACCTGCCGTCGCGCACCGCGGGCATTGCCAACGATACGGCAAAAGCCCTTGGGCTCGATCTTGTCATTACAGAGGAAGAGATCGTCAATTTCGGCGAATTCGTCGGGGAGGGCTATGGCATACCCTCCGAGGCGGGGATTGAAGCGGTAAAGTTGTTCGCCCGCACCGAGGGCGTGATCCTGGACCCCATCTACACCGGAAAAGCCGCTGCCGGCCTGGTGGCGCATGTGCGCGAAGGCCGTTTCGGAGCGGACGACGTGCTGGTATTCGTCCACACCGGCGGAACCCCGGCGAACTTCGCCTGGCCCGATCTGTGGCTGGACAACACGATGGCCGGGGACGGCCAGCCGCGCCTTGACCAAGACACGCGGACCTCAAAATAGCCCGCTCACCACAAGGAATTCCAAAATGGCCTTCGGTGTCATCGATTGCCACGCGCATATCTTCCCGCCTGCCGGGGGGGCGTCCGGCTTTGCCAGTGCAGACTTGCACCGGCTTCACCAGCAGCGCGCGATGCACATGCACGGCAATCAACCGTATCGCCGGCTGAGCGACAACGAAATCGTCACGGAGCGCATGCTGTGGGACGCCAATGATCCGTCGCCTGCCGGGGCGAAAGACGTTTCATTTTCGGCCGGCAGGTTCGGGCGCTTCCAATGGCAGAAGGATGCCGAGAGCTACTATGTCCAGTTTCTTCCGCCCTGGATGGAAGATCTATCCATGAGCGCCGACAAATTGGTCGCTTTGATGGACCATGCCGGAATTGCCACGGCCATTCTGCAGAACGACCATATCTACGGCAATTTGGCGGAGGATTTCGCCGAGGCAGCGCTGCGCTATCCGCATCGATTTGCTGGACTGGCCCAGATCGAGGAAGCATTTGCCTACAAGGACGAGGAAATCGAACGCCTGAACGATCAAATCACCCGCTTGAAGATGGCGGGCCTGTACTTCACCACGACCGGACTTTTCCGCGGCGGCTACAAGCCCCTGCATTCGGACAAGATCTATGATCCATTTTGGGCGGAAGTCGAAAGATTGAACATTCCGGTAAGTTGGGTGCAATCCGCCCGTTCACCGGTGGGAACATATGAAGATGAGCTCCGGCATCTCGAGGTCATCATCGGGAAATTTCCCAAAATCCAGCATGTTCTTGTCCATGGCCTTCCGACGTCGCTTTACGCCGACGAAAAAGGCAAGCTGGCTTTGCCCTCCATCGCCCGATCCCTGATGACGGACGCGCCCGTGACGGCCGAACTTCTGTATCCGATCGCGGTAGGCGGCAAGCAGGCGTATCCCTACGCGAAAATGCATACCCATATTCAACAGCTTATCGATACGTTCGGATCAGGCCGCTTCATGTGGGGCTCGGATAGTCCCAATGTCGAGCGCTATTGCACCTATGAACAGTCCCTCTCGTATTTTACCGCGCATTTTGGTCATCTTCCGGCCGCCGATTTGCGCGCCATCCTGCGTGATACCGCGCTGCGTGTTTATCCGGGTTTGGCGCGCTAACCGGGAATGGCCGATGCCTCTCCCGGGATGGCAGTCTTGGTGCGCTTTGAACCGGTCATGGTAATGGATTGAATCTCCTTGGAGACTTTCGGTTCCGCCGCCGGGCTGGGCGCGGGCGGCGCGCGCTTGAACAGGGGGCTTCGCCGTGTCTACCTTCAGCGCTATCTCACGATGCGTCGCCACCCCATAAGGCAGAAGCGACATGACCGAGCTCACCCTGCATGTGAACGGCCGCGACCGCGCAGTCAGTCTCGGCGATCCCGATACTCCGTTGCTCTATGTGCTGCGCGACGACCTGGCCCTGCAAGGTCCGAAATTCGGCTGCGGCCTTGGGCAATGCGTTTCCTGCGCCGTGATCGTGGATGGCCAGACGGTGCGGTCCTGCATGACCAGGGCCGCTTCCGTCGCGGGCAAGAAGGTCACCACCCTTGAAGGACTCGGCAGTCCCGAGGCGCCCAGAAAGTCCAGGCTGCCTTCATCGCCGAAGCGGCAGCCCAGTGCGGCTATTGCACCAATGGCATGATCATGACGGCGACGGCGCTCCTTGGCCGCAATCCGCGGCCCAGCGAAGCGGATGTCAAAACCGCGCTCGCCAGCAATCTGTGCCGCTGCGGCAGCCATGTGCGTGTGATCGCGGCGGTGCTACGCGCCGCAAAGGAGGGCTGAGATGAGACGCCGCGCCTTTCTGCAAAGCGCCACCGGTCTTGTCGTCGCCTTCACGATTCCGCTTGGCGCCGAGGCGAGCCCTGCGACGCTCGAAACCGACAGCGTCGATGCCTATCTTGCGATCGCGCCCGACGGCGGCGTCACTGTCTATGCCGGAAAGGTCGATCTGGGCACCGGCGCGCGTGCCGCCATTCCCCAGATCGTCGCGGAAGAACTTGGCGTGCGGCCCGAACGGATCGCGCTGATCGAAGGCGACACCGCGCTGACCCCCAATCAAGGCGGCACCGGC
>JBDTSU010000413.1:0-3305 GCA_039930965.1 Betaproteobacteria bacterium | reverse complement strand
AGCGGCGCAGGGAACCCCCGCGCTTTCGCGAGGATGACGGGATCTTGACGCCAGCACTGGCGCGCCTCCCGGACCGAAATGCCGCCAGCAACCGCACCCATGCTGGTGTTCACTTGCCAACGCTACGATTCCGGCAACGAATATTTCGCCATAAACGCGCGGTCGATCCGATCCTTCCACCGCCACACCCACTTCCCCTCCCAGGCAAATTTCCCCCACGAGCCAATCGCATAGCGGTCACCGGTACTGATCAGATAGAGCGACCACGCCTGCGGCACGTATCCGCGCAACGCGACCCCGCCCAGGCGGCGTCGCAAGTTCTCCGCCAGCGGCGGCCCCGCGCGCACCGCGTAGACCCCCGACTTCGGCCGCGCGTGACCGACCATCGTTGCGCAATCGCCGGCGGCAAAGACGTCCGGATGGGAAACCGATTGCAGGTGTTCATTGACGAGAATGAATCCGGCCGCGTCGGTCTGCAGGCCCGATGCGTGCGGCCACTCGGCGGCGATCGCGCCGGTGGAAACGATGACGTGGTCGGCGTTAAGCGTCTCGCCGCTTTGCAGGTGAACGCGCCCCCGCTCGATCCGGCCGGCGGACTTGCCGGCAAGCACGCGAAAGCCGCGTTGAGCGAGGATGCGGGCCAGGCGCGGGCCGACGCTGCCGGGCAGGGTATTGGCCGCCGAAACCAGCGTAAAGCTCACGTGCTGATCGCGAAACGCAACTTGCATCGACAGCGCCAGCTCGATGCCGGCGGCGCCGGCACCGACAAACACAACGTCCGTCGCCTGGCCCGCGTTAGCGCGCGCCGTGATATCGCGTTGCAGCATCGCGAACGCGTCGATAAACGATTCGATCGGCCTGACCGCCACCGCGTACCCGCCGGCGCCGGGGATGACGGCCGTGTTGGCCATCGGCCCGGTATCGATCGACAGCACATCGAAACCGATCTCGGCACCGTTGCCGCATTGCACCACCCGGCGCGGGAAATCGAGGTGCCGGCCGGCGGTTTCGATGAAGGTTGCGCCGGCCGCGCGGCACAATGGCGGCAGCGGAATCACGCATTGCCCGATCGTATAGTGCCCCGCCACCCAGCCCGGCAGCATGCCCGAATACACCTGCCGCGCGTACGGTGAGATCAGCGTCACCTCGACACCGGCCAGCGGCGTTTCGGCAAGCGCTTTCAGCACATGCACATGGGCGTGACCGCCGCCGAGCAACACCAGTTTTTTCATTTACGAAACAGTACGTCGCCATACCAGGTGGTGACCTGATCGTCGGTATTGTCGGTATCGTTGCCGACCGCGACACTGGTCACCGCGGGCGCGTCGATGCCGAACGCCTCACGAAAATCCGCGGCCACGTCACGCGATTCGCTCATCCATTGGCCGATCCGCGCCGGTCCGCTTTGCAGGACGATCTTCCGCACACGGGTGGTGTAGGGGCTCCACGCCGTGTGGCCGATGCGATGCTTGTTGTCCCAGACGTAGCACAAGGCGGCCGTCGGCACGTCGGCGCCGGCCACCATGCGGGCGATCCGAATCTTGCTGCGCTCGATGAACGGCAGGGAATCGAGCGGCACATCGAAAAACACGTATACGCGCGCTGAATAGTCATCTCCCAGCTTGTGGTCCATGTCGGCTTTTTCGAGTATACGGCTCACTTTCCAGCGCCATTCGAGGGTGGTGGCGCCGCTGGCGCGCGTGGCAACGAGGGGAATGCCGACACTGCCGGCGCTGTTGGCGGAGTCGACGCGCAGGACGGTCTTGCCGTCGTCGGCCACCAGCGAGAATTTGTTATGCGCGATCTTCGGCAGCATGATGAGGCGAAATTCCTTCGGCAGCGACTGCCCCGGCGCCAGCGATGAGAAAACCGGCGGCGCGGCGGCGGCGGCGAGGGTCGCCATCCCCAGCAATCCCGGCAGGACCATGCGGGCGCTCATGCCGGCCAATAGAATTCGAGCGGCGGTTTCAGGGCCTTCAGGCGCGGCAGGTCCTCCGGCCGATCGATATCCCAGAGCGTCGGCATTTCATGCCAGCTGAGCCCCAGCCGTCCGAGGTTTTGCCGCTGCTGCGCGAGCACCGCCGCCGATCCCCAGTCGATGGCATCGAACATGCCCGCATGGGTACGCCGCGCGCCGACCAGCACGTAGCCGCCGTCTTCCGCGGGGGTGAGGACGACGTCATGGTCAGCCAGCGCCCGTGCCGCCGCGGCGATATGCGTGCCGGTCAGCGCCGGACAATCCGCGCCGATGATGATCGCCGCGCCGTCCGGTTTCACGGTGCGCACCAGGGTCCGCAACATGCGCTCGCCGAGGTCGCCTTCGCCCTGGCCGGTCAGCGTCACGTCGAAATCGTCGGCACAGGCCTGGAAAAAACTGTGGTCCACATCCGGTGCGCAGCACAATTCCACGCGCGACATGCCACTGCGGCGCGCGGTATCGAGCGCGCGTTCGACCAGCGCCGTGTGCAGCAGCGCGGCGTTCGCGCTGTCCAGCACCTGCGCGAGGCGTGTCTTCACCTGCCCCGGTATCGGTGCCTTGGCGTAGATGACGAGACAACAACTAGTTTCCGTAATAGGCACGATGCAAGTCGGTCGGGGAGGCGCCCATCCAGTATCGCAGACGCAGCCGCCACATCAGAAGAATCGTCCGCCAGAGGCCGTGCTTTTCCCAGCGGCGGCCGGACGTGACGATCTTCTCCGGACGGCAGACCGGTGGCGCTCTTTTCTTCAGGCGCTTGCAGAGTTCGATGTCCTCCATCAGCGCTTGATCCGGGAAACCGCCGGCCAAGCCGAATATTTCGCGGGTCATGAAGATCGCCTGGTCGCCGGTGGCGATACCGGTGTACCGCGAGCGCTGGTTCATGCACCAGGCGATAACCGGAAACATGAAGTGATGACCCACGATGGCCACGTCGAATCGGCCCCAGGCGGTGGGAGCACCCGCCAGCGCCGCAAGCACGATTTGATCGGCCTCCTCGGGCAGCCGCGAATCCGCGTGCAGGAATAGCAGCGCCTCGCCGGTCGCCGCGGCGGCGCCCGCATTCATCTGTGTCGCCCGCCCCGGCTTGCTGTCGATAACGACATCCACCCAGGGCCCGGCCAACGCTCGGGTCGCATCGCTGCTGCCGCCATCGACCAGAATGACTTCGGTCCCCTGGCCGCGCATGTGCTGCAAAGGTGCCAGGGTCGCGACGATATTGGCGGCTTCATTCAGCGCGGGGATGATGATTGACAGGTGCATCGAGGAATTCTAGCCTGCATATTTCATGGGGGCGCGCTCGACGAGGTGAAACGGGGAATTCGCG
>JBDTSU010000412.1:0-3313 GCA_039930965.1 Betaproteobacteria bacterium | reverse complement strand
GGCGGCAGGCTTGAGCACGCGCCCAGCAGGCAGAGGATCAACAGGTTTCCATGCAGTCACATGCGCATGGTGAATATGGTATCGGAAGTGGCTGCGCATTTCCCGCAGCGGAACGAACGCGTCCGGGACGACTATAATTCCGCTATGAAAAATACATTTCGCATCGCGCCGGGAAGACTCACCTTGCCGATGCTGCGCCAGCTGCGCGACGGCCACTTTCAATTCGCGCTTGAGGATTCCGCATGGAGTGCGATTCGTGCCGGTGCGGCGACGGTGGAGCGCATCGTCGCCAAGGGTGATCCGGCTTACGGCATCAACACCGGCTTCGGCAAGCTCGCCAATACGCATATTCCGGCCGGACAACTGGAGGCGCTGCAGCGCAACCTGGTCCTCTCGCACAGCGCCGGCGTGGGCGAGCCCCTGGCCGATCAGGTGGTCAGGCTCATCCTCATTCTGAAGATTGCCAGCCTGGCGCGCGGCCGTTCGGGTGTCCGGCCGCTCATCATCGAGTCCCTGCTGCGGCTGCTCAATGCCGACGTATACCCGATCATCCCCGCCAAAGGCTCGGTGGGCGCATCGGGCGATCTGGCGCCGCTGGCGCATATGTCGGCCTTGTTGCTGGGCATGGGCGAGGCACGCGTCGGCGGCAAGCGCCTGGCCGCCAACGAGGCGCTGATTGCGGCCGGACTCTCGCCGATCACGCTGGCGCCGAAGGAGGGGCTGGCGCTGCTGAACGGCACCCAGGTCTCGACCGCGCTGGCGATCCACGGCTTGTTCCAGATTGAGAATGTATTCGCCGCCGCCATCGTGGCGGGCGCCATGAGCGTCGATGCCGCCATGGGCAGCGATACGCCCTTTGACGCACGCATCCACGAGTTGCGCGGCCAGCCCGGGCAAATCCTGACGGCATCGACCTATCGGCGATTGCTGGAAGGCAGCAACATCCGCGAATCACATCTGGTCGGCGATGACAAGGTGCAGGACCCGTATTCCCTGCGCTGCCAGCCGCAGGTGATGGGCGCCTGCCTCGACGTGATGAAGAACGGGGCGCGCACGCTGGAAATCGAAGCCAATGGCGTCACCGACAACCCGCTGGTATTCCCGGACTCCGGCGATGTGTTGTCCGGCGGGAATTTCCACGCCGAGCCGGTGGCCATTGCCGCCGACACGCTGGCCGTCGCCATCGCCGAGATCGGCGCGCTGTCCGAGCGGCGTATGGCCCTGCTGGTCGATCCCGGTCTTTCCGGACTGCCGCCTTTCCTGGTGAAGGAAAGCGGCCTGAATTCCGGATACATGATGGCGCAGGTCACCGCCGCCGCGCTGGCGAGCGAGAACAAGTCGCTGGCGCATCCCGCGTCGGTCGATTCCCTGCCGACATCGGCCAATCAGGAAGACCATGTCAGCATGGCGACATTTGCCGCGCGCCGGCTAGGTGACATGGCCGAGAATTCCGCCGGCGTGGTGGCCATCGAATTGCTGGCCGCGACACAAGGCATCGACCTGCGATTGCCCCTGAAGACCTCACCGGCGTTGCAGCATGCGTATGCGCTGGTGCGTGCGAGGGTGGCGTTTTACGATCACGACCGCCTGCTGGCGCCGGACATCGAGGCGGCGACGATGCTGATACGGCAGGGCGCTTTCAATGACATGGTGGCAGGTCTTCTCGTATCGGCCGGCGCATGACCATCACCAGCCTGTTTGCGGCGGAGGCGCTGCTGCCGGAGGGCTGGCGCAAGGACGTGCGCATCGACCTCGAGGGCGATCGCATCAAGTCGGTGGCGAGCGGCGCGTCCGCG
The DNA here is from genome assembly GCA_039930965.1 of Betaproteobacteria bacterium. Lineage (GTDB taxonomy): Bacteria > Pseudomonadota > Gammaproteobacteria > Burkholderiales > Usitatibacteraceae > UKL13-2. The sequence continues at coordinate 1,517 of JBDTSU010000412.1, read as the reverse complement.
GCGGGCGCCCAGCGGGTCGGCGGTCCGTTGATTCCGGGCATGCCGAACGTGCATTCGCACGCGTTCCAGCGCGCCATGGCCGGGCTCACCGAGCGGTCCGGCCCCGGCGGCGACAATTTCTGGGCCTGGCGCGAACTGATGTACCGGTTCCTCGAACGTATCACGCCCGAGGACAACGAAGTCATCGCCACCCAGCTTTACATCGAAATGCTCAAGGCCGGATACACCAGCGTTGCCGAATTCCATTACTTGCATCGCGACGAAGCGGGCATGGCGTATGCCAATCCGGCCGAGATGGCGGAGCGCATCATGGCAGCGGCCAACACCACCCGCATCGGCCTCACGTTGACGCCGGTGTTCTATGCCCACGCGACGTTCGGCGGTGTGGCGCCCAATCCCGGCCAGAAACGATTCATCCACAGCCTGGATTCGTTCAACGCACTGGTGGATAACGTCTGCGGCCGCCAGAAATCGCGCCGCTACCACGGCACGCTGCGGCGTGTCGGCATCGCGCCGCACTCGCTGCGGGCAGTCACGCCGCCGGAACTGAAACAAATCGTGTCTCACCTGGATTCGATCGATGCCTCCGCGCCGATCCACATTCACGCGGCCGAGCAATTGAAAGAAGTCAATGATTGCCTGATGTGGAGTCACAAGCGCCCGGTTGCCTGGTTGCTGGACAACATGGCGCTCAACGATCGTTGGTGCCTGGTTCATGCCACGCATCTCGACGATGATGAGACCTTCCGGCTGGCCAACAGCGGTGCCGTGGCCGGACTGTGCCCGAGCACCGAAGCGAACCTCGGTGACGGGATCTTCAACGCCCCCGATTATTTCCTGCAGAACGGTCGCTGGGCGATCGGCGGCGACAGTCACGTTGGCGTGGACCCGTTCCGCGAACTGGCGGTGATCGAGTACGCGCAGCGCCTGAAGAGCGCGCGCCGCAATATCCTCAATACGCCCGGCATCACCTCCATTGGCGGTGGCCTGTACCGGCAGGCGCTTGCCGGCGGGGCACAGGCGCTCGGCCAGCGGGTCGGGGCGATCGCCGCGCAGTGCTGCGCCGACCTGGTGGTGCTCGACGGCGAAGACGTGGCGCTGGTTGAGCACGAGGGTGACGCGCTGCTCGACGCGGCAATCTTCGGGCCGACGCGGCGGCCGGTCCGCGACGTGATGGTGGGCGGTGCCTGGGTCGTGCGTGAGGGCCATCACGCGCATGAACAGCCGGCATTGGCCGCGTATCGCGCCGTGCTGCGGCGGCTGGTGCGCTGACGACCCGATGGGCGCCGTCAACCGGATCTGGACCAATGCGCGCATTGCCACGATGCAGGGCCCTGAGCTGGGACTGATCGAGCACGGCGCGCTTGCGGTGTGCGATGACAAGATCGCGTGGGTGGGGCCGATGAGCGCGCTGCCGACAAACGTGAGATACGACCAGCAGCACGACTGTGCCGGCGCATTGCTGACGCCGGGCCTGATCGATTGCCACACGCACCTGGTGTTCGCCGGCGATCGCG
>JBDTSU010000411.1:0-3327 GCA_039930965.1 Betaproteobacteria bacterium | reverse complement strand
GCCGCCACTGCCACACCACGGCCAAGATGGATCCCGAGAAGCAGAGCGAAAAGGCGCAGAAGCGGCACGAGAAAATGCGTACCGAAGGGCTGACCTGCATCGACTGCCATTTCGCGATTGCCCACTCGGAGCCCGACGGCCCGGGACCGCAGGAACTGACTGCGGCCAAGGCGGAAAAGAAATAGACCGATGCCGGACGATCGAAACGAAAGGAACCATCGTGCTCATTGAATGCTACGAATGCAAGGCCAGGATAAGCGACACGGCCGCCAGTTGCCCGAATTGCGGCGCGATCCCGCTTGACCCCGCGGCCGCGCTGCCGGTTGAAGTCTTCAACATCGACATGAAAATCAGCACGATGTTCATGTTCTTCCTCAAGGCCGCCGTCGCCGCGGTGCCCGCGGTCATCGTCATCTATACCGCCTGGACCATCATCGGCGGCATCCTGGCGCCGTTGCTGCACTTGTAACCACGACGCGAACGAGACCGGACACACGACCCGGGTGGCCGGACCCTGCATCGCCGGGCGCACCAGCGACATCCAGCAAGAAAGCACGCAGCGGGGGCGATGACATCGCCCCCGTTTTTTTCAGGACTGACCCATTGGAGTATTCATCATGACAAGTATCCAGGTATTCGATTCCGCACTCTGCTGCAGCAGCGGCGTGTGCGGCAGTGAAGTCGACCAGCAACTGGTCAACTTCGCCGCCGATTTCGCGTGGGCCAGGCAGAACAACGCGCCGATCGAGCGCTTCAACCTTGCCCAGCAGCCCGCGGTGTATGCACAGAACTCAGTGGTGAAGGCATTTCTGGCGCGCTCCGGCACCGAAGGCTTGCCATTGATCCTGGTCGACGGTGAAGTCGCGCTGGCAGGCCGCTATCCGCATCGCAATGAGCTCGCACGCTGGGCCGGGCTGGCGGTGACGGAACCTGTCGCCGCCGGCGGTTGCTGCAGCGGCGGCCGCTGCGGCTGACCGCAAAACAACACAAGGGCGGGCACCATGCGATTCATGCAACGACCGCCGCCGTTCCTGTTTTTTACCGGCAAGGGAGGCGTCGGCAAGACTTCGCTGGCCTGCGCGGCCGCGGTGCAGCTCGCCGACCAGGGGCAACGCGTGTTGCTGGTCAGCACCGATCCCGCCTCAAACGTCGGGCAGGTATTCGGCATCACCATCGGCAATGCGATCACGCCGGTCACCGCCGTGCCGCGCCTGTTTGCATTGGAGATCGACCCGCAAGCCGCGGCGCAGCAATACCGCGACCGCATCGTCGGCCCGGTGCGGGGGGTACTGCCCGACGCAGTCGTGAAGTCGATCGAGGAACAGCTATCCGGTGCATGCACCACCGAGATCGCCGCCTTCGACGAATTCACCGCGCTGTTGACCGATGCCGCCCTGCTGAAACAATACGACCACATCCTCTTCGACACCGCACCCACCGGCCACACGATTCGGTTGCTGCAATTGCCGGGGGCGTGGACCGGCTTTCTCGACGAGGGCAAAGGCGATGCGTCCTGCCTCGGCCCGTTGGCCGGATTGGAGAAACAGCGTGCCCAGTACAAGGCCGCTGTCGATGCGCTGGCCGATCAAGCGCATACCCGCTTGGTCCTCGTCGCCCGCGCGCAGCACTCCACCCTGCGCGAAGCGGCACGCACGCATGAAGAACTGGCGGCCATCGGCCTGGGCAATCAGTATCTCGTCATCAATGGCATCCTGCCGGACACGGAAGCCGCCGGCGATGCCCTGGCGGCTGCCATCCGCAGGCGCGAGCAGGCGGCGCTAGATGACATGCCCGCCGCGCTGCGCAATTTGCCGACCGATCGAGTCGCGCTGAAGCCATTCAACCTGGTCGGCCTCCCAGCACTGCGCGGATTGCTGTCCGAACAAACCGGCCCGGTCGATGTCGCCACCGCGATTCCGGCGATGCCAACCGCCGCACCGCTCACGTCACTGATCGATGACCTTGCCGGCAATGGCCACGGGTTGATCATGCTGATGGGCAAGGGCGGTGTCGGCAAGACCACCCTCGCCGCCGCGGTCGCGGTAGAACTCGCCAGCCGCGGATACCCGGTGCACCTCACCACCTCCGACCCCGCTGCGCATCTGACCGAGACGCTGGAAGGCTCGCTGGAAAATTTGAGCGTCAGCCGCATCGACCCGCACGTCGAGACCGAGCGTTACCGCCAACATGTGCTCGCCAGCAAAGGCAAGGATCTCGACGAACACGGCCGCGCCCTGCTCGAAGAAGACCTGCGCTCGCCCTGCACCGAGGAGATCGCCGTGTTCCAGGCGTTCTCGCGCATTATCCGTGAGGCCGGCAGGAAATTCGTGGTGATGGATACCGCGCCCACCGGCCACACTTTGCTGCTGCTCGATGCCACCGGCGCGTATCACCGCGAAGTCGCGCGCAACATGAGCGAAGGCGCGCACTTCCTCACGCCGATGATGCAATTGCAGGACAGCCAACGCACCAAAGTGCTGATCGTGACGCTGGCCGAAACCACGCCGGTTCTGGAGGCCGCCTGCCTGCAGGCCGACCTGCGCCGCGCCGGCATCGAACCGTGGGCGTGGATCATCAACAACAGTCTCGCCTTTGCCCATCCGACATCGCCGCTGCTGCGGCAGCGTGCGGCGAACGAACTCGCGCAAATTGACGCGGTATCCACGCAACACGCCAAGCGCTGGGCGGTGGTGCCGTTGATGGCGGAAGAACCGGTGGGTGTCGAGCGGCTGCGGCAGTTGGCGCGGCACTGAGGGGCGGGTCGCGCGACGTCACAGACTGCTGACGAAGGTGCTCACCTCGGGCCGAAGACGCGGGGGCTTGTGCCTGGTAGTCGTGCCGATGTTGATGCAGCACACCGCCTGCTCGTTATCGCGCATCGCAAACAGTTCGCGTACGCGGAGTGACGCGAGCGCCTGGCCACTGGTCAGCCCTGCGCCAAAGCCCGCGGCATGGGCCGACAGCAGGATGTTCTGGATGGCGCAGCCAAGTGATACCAATCGCTCCGCATCATTCACGTCGCCGTCAGTGGAGTCGGGATGCCCGGCACCGCGCCCAGGCATGGCGTTGACCCTTGCTTCAGCATGGGTTAGCCGGGCAATGGCGAGCATCAGGAACGGCGCGCGAAATGCCTTGGCACGAGCGTTTTCCACTTGCTCCACGGTAGCGTCCGGATCACGATCGATTAGCGCCAGCCCAAACACTTCAGCCAGCTGTTCACGTTGCTCCATCGGCACGATCACAAACCGCCACGGCACCAACTGGCCATGATCGGGCGCCGTCGCGGCAGTGCCCACCAGCACCATCGGACCCTGCCCGAGCATGCCG
>JBDTSU010000410.1:0-3351 GCA_039930965.1 Betaproteobacteria bacterium | reverse complement strand
ACGAACACCACCGACACCGACAGCATGACGACGGCCGCCACCGCAAGTTGCGGGGTCCAGCGGCGAATCCAGCTGCTGCCGGCCAGTTTCGGCCCGGCGTGCACGGCACGGTGCGCGGCGGCGCGAATGGCGTCGTCAAGCGCGGCGGGCGGCGCCATCGCGTCGCTGTCGCGGGCATCGCGATAGCGGCGGCTCACCGCGTCCCGGTCGCGCTTTTCATCGATTTCGTGTTGATCAATGTTGCTCATGCGTACTCCCGCAAGCCTTCGCGAAGTTTCGCGACGGCATAGCGCAGGCGGCTTTTGGCCGCTTCAAATGTGCAGCCGGTGGCCGCGGCAATGTCTTCGACACTCAGTCCGCCCTCTTCGTGCAACAAGAATGCTTCGCGCTGCGGCGCCGGCAGACCCTCGATGGCGCGCAGGATGGCGGCCGCCTGCTGTTGCGATTCGGCGCGCACCGCGGGCTCATCGACGCGGCTGGCGGCAAGCCGGTCGATCGCGGTTTCCCTGCCGTCCTCGCCGTCGTGCTCGAACAACGTCAGTTCCACGCGGCCATGGCGGCGAAAGTAATCCATCAGTTTATTGTGCGCCAGCGTGAAAAGGTAGGTGCGGAACTGCGCCTCCACGCGGTAGCGTTCGCGCGCCTGGATGAGGTTCATCCACACCTCCTGGAACAACTCCTCGGCGTGTTCGCGGGTGCGGCACTGGCGACCGATGAACCGGAACAGCCCGCCGCGATGGCGCGCGTAGAGCACGTCGAAGGCACCGGCGTCGCCGGCCTGGTAGCGCAGCATGAGGGATTCATCGGATGCGTGATCGCTTGCGGTCATGTTGCCCGGCAGTTTACTTGACCTGCATACCGCAGGTCGATCTTCCGGGCGGCGGGCGATCGGGCTAGCGCGGCGGATCGGCGACAAAGCGGCCGGGGAACGGCTGCGGTTCGCGGCGGGAATACGCCGGAATCACGCCAAGCGCGACCAGGTTGGCGTAACTGTCATAGTAAATGCGGATGATCTCTTCCGGCTGGGGCGTGGCGCGCTCGAAACGGGTGTAACGAGCGGGGGAGGTTTCGCTGCGGCCGTGGCCGGTGCCGAGCTTGTCCTCCAGCCGGCCCGACGGGTTTTCCGATGGCCGGTCGGCAAGCGATTTCTCCTGCATGCGCGGCGACGCGGAAGGGGCGGCCGCGTCCGCGCGGTCACGTGCACCCGAACCGGATGACCATGGCGCCGGGTAATCGGGCGCATACGAGACCGGATCGGCCTTGCGCCGGTACAAGGCCGCGCCGATCACCCCGACATGGTTCGGGCGTCCGGTGCGCGCGGCGTACGAATCGCCCAGCGACGTGAAATAGAACGCGGCGGTGCGCGCCAGGCTCTTGCGCCAGCCGGCGATGTCCATCTGCTGCCAGCTATCGACAACGTAGCCGCTCTGCTGCGGCGATGCGGTCTCGCCGCTGACGACATTGACGCCATCGACCGAGACCACCACCAGCACATCCTGCCCGGCGATGTTGCGGACCGTGATCTGGTATTCGTTGCCGGGCGTGCCGACGACGTAAGCCTTGCCCTGGTACCAATAGACGGGCAGGGCGCGCTGCTCGGTGCGGTCGAAGAGATCGACGCTGGCCAGCCGGCCGATGGCGAAGGCGTGGGGGGTGGCGAGCGCCAGGAGAATGCTGAGTATTAGTTTTCGCTTCATGATGGTTCCTTTCTGAATTTGGCTTGCACATCCGGCGGTCGCCCGTTTGTCTCTCCCCTTTGAAAAAGGGGGGCGGGGGGGATTTTCGGTCGTGGACTAATGGCCACCACCGAAAATCCCCCTCATCCCCCTTTAAGAAAGGGGGAAGCACTTCGTGGTGGGTGCGCTCTGAACTTATTCAATCTCACTTCACCTCAAACTCACCCACGAAAATCACCTCGCGCTTGTCTTTCAATCGCAACGTCACGATCTGGTCCTGCTGGTTGCCCGTGCCGAAGTGCGTCGAGAGCCGCAACGACAGCGTGGTGGCACCGGTGACGTTCTGGCGGCGGTCGCCGAAGTAGTTGGCCTCCACCTTGTACTTGCCGGGCTTGGCGGTTTTCAGCGAGAACTCCTCAGGCCCGTATCCGCCGGTGAAGTCCGCCGACATGCGTCCGCCCTGATATGTCAGGCGGTGGCCGTAGTACGCCTTTTCGCCGTTCGGGTCGGTCACCCACAGGTCAATGTCGGTATTGTCGGCATCCCATGTCATCACCGCGCGCAGGTCGAGCGGCAGATTTTTCAGCAGGCGCGCATCGATGCGGCGGGTGTCGAGCGCGGCGCCGGGCAGGGCGGAGGTGGTCGCGATGACCGAATTCAGTTCCGCCAGCGTGATCAATTCGATTTCCGGGAAGCGGTTATGCCATGGGCGGATCACCACCTCATACAGCGAATCGATGGACTTCTGCGCTTGTTTGTCGGCAGCGTAGGCGAGGCCGAGGTCGCGGTACGACTGCGGCTCTTCCGGGCTCAGGGCCAGCACTTTGCGGAACACCGGGATGGCGAGCGCCGGCTGTCTGGCCTGCATCAACCGGTAACCGAGGATGCGCAGGATATGGCGATTCTCCAGGTCCATTTCCGCCAGATTGGTCAGCACCCGGATAGCGAGTTCGGGCTGGCCCTTGTCGAAGAAGACATCCGCGGCATCGAGGAAGAATGCGGTGCTGCTGGCGTAGCCGGGTTTTTCGTCCAGGTAGATGCGATAGAGGTCCGCGGTCGCGGCATTGCGCAAGCGCATCGCGTAAGGCGCGTCGGCCTGCCATTTCTGCAGGCGGATGGTCGCGACCGTTTCGGTGCTTGCGACATTTGCGGCTTGCGCCGATATCCGCGGGCCGGATGGGCCGGCCATCTTTGCCGACGCGACCGGCGCCGCGGGCGGAGCATTGCTCGCGGACTCCTGCAACAACCGGCGCGGGGTCGAGCCGTTGTCGCGTTGACGGTCCGCTTCCACGCGCTGTTCCATCAGCATGCCGACCGCCGGCGCCACGGCATCGGCAAACGCGATCTTCGCTTCCTTCCTGGCGGGCGAATCTTTCGGAAAGTCGCGATTCCACCAGCGCACTTTTTCTTCAAACAGTCGGACGATATTCTCCAGGTGTGCCTTCCGTTCGGCGCGACGTTGCGTGCCGATGGCGGACAGCATGCTGTCGTACTCGGCGCGCAGTGATGCAGGCGGAATGATTTCATTGCGTGCGTAGTCTTCAATCCGGTCCAGCACGATCAGGGACGTCTCGCGGGTGACCAGTTTGAATCGCTGGCCCAGGCGGCGAATCTCGGCGCGGTTGAGGTTGTATTCGCCTTCCAGTTCCGCGACACGCATCTGTGCCCATTGAGT
>JBDTSU010000409.1:0-3353 GCA_039930965.1 Betaproteobacteria bacterium | reverse complement strand
CGCTCTCTTCCCGTGGCATGGCTCGCCATGCCGTGGTCAGTCGAACGAAAAATCGCTCGCCCATCGACCCTCGGAAACCGCTGCATCGGTTTCCGGTTCGGACGGGTGCTACGCATGCGCGGCGATACCCCCGCCTCACTTCGTCGAACGCGCCCCCATGAAATATGCAGGCCAGGCGTTTACCGACTGCACCCGGGTCAGGCGGCACCGTGCCGCGACGAGGATTCTCGCTAAAGCCTGCGCCCTTCGCAAGGAACACTAAACTCCAGTACTGGCGCGCTTTTCCGGGCAAAAAAGGCTGTGAAGGCGCACCAGTGCTTGAGTTTCAATGTCAGGCCGCTTGTCCGGCAACATTCGCCAACGATCCAGACCCGCTCAAATCCCACCCGTCCGGGTAGGGACGCCGGCCGCCCGCCAAGGCATCATTTGGTTGAGTATGCGGTGACCGAAGTGGTGGCCGCGCTCGACACAACCCCCTCCACAACATGAAACCGGGCATGGGCGAATTGACCAAACTCCTCGAAGAAGTCCAGGCCTTGCGGATGCGTAACGGCGGCAGCACCCGTGACGCGCTGGCACAGGTCATGGCCAATCAGCAGCGAAGCCTGGGTTCATCGGCGGCGGCCCCGGACCGCAGTGGCAACGCGGCGCTGCAGATTCAGCTGCCCGCCGCGTCGCGGCTGGATGAATTATTGCCGCGCGACCGTGAACCGACCATTGAGGAGATTCGCCAGGCCTGGAAGGAATGCACCGAACAGGCGAGCCTGTATGGCGCGCCCGAGCATTTCGAGGATATTGCAGAAATAACGCTGCTGCCCCTGCCGGACAACCACTGATTCCCTCAACCGACTATTCCTGCTTATTCCTTCCTAAATGCCGGCTCGACACATCATGACTACGTCCCTCGCCAAATCGCCGCCGCGCTACTTCGCCGCCGTCGTCAGTGCCGGCCTGGTCGCGGGCCTGCTGGTATTTCTTGTCGTCCAGGCGGCGCCTATCCTGGGCTGGATATTGTGGGGCGCCGCGGTCGTCGCGGCGATCACGGGCGCGGCATTTTGGTACCGGCGCGAATTCGCCAGGGTCCAGCAGGCCGAGGCGGACGCTCATGCGGCATCGCGGCAAAATGAATCGGATCGGAGCCGCGCTGAACTGCGTCGCCAGCGCGGCCTGCGGCGCGCCGAACTCATGACGAAATACGCCGGGGACCTGAACCTGGTCGAACGCATCGTGCTGGGGACCTTCTGGAACGGACAGACGGCGGAGCAGCTCAAGGACGCACTGGGCAATCCGGCGGACATTGCCGCCAGGTTCCTGCTCAGCAAGCGCCAGGAAGTCTGGAAATATCATCCGGTCGGCGGCAATCGCTATGCCCTATGGATCACGCTCGAGCAGGACCAGGTGGTGCGCTGGGAAGAGCGTCCCTGACAATTCCGCCAAGAGGCTGGCCGCGGCGCCGGTCTTTCCGGGCCGGCCCGTGCCGACGCGCGCTCAGGGCAGGATAGGGCGGGATAGGGCGGGCAGCGATCGACCTGCCCGCCACCGGTCTTTTTCCAGATCGTCCAGCAACGCCGAAAAGATGCTGCGGGCAGCTGCCTGATGGATCGGCAGCACCAGGACATCGCCCGCCTGCGCCCAACGCAACAGTTCGCAGGCGGCGTCAACTTCGTCGGCCAATATGCGGATGTTGTCCGGCGGATAGCCGGCGGCAAGCAGGCCATTTTTCAGCATGGCCGGCACCTCGCCCCGCGCCCGGCCGCGCAGCATGCCGGCAATTTCCTTGAGCACGATCAGGTCTGGCCGGCCTGCCGCCGCGGTGCGCGCAATGTCGGCGATGGCCTGGTCGGTGCGATTGCCGGCCTGGCCCAGCAACAGGCCCATGCGCGCATCCCGGCCGGTGCGATCGCGCTGCACGCGTCGGGCGGCGTCCAGCAACAAGGCCAGGCCGCCGGGATTGTGCGCATAGTCGATCAGTACCGTGATGTCCGCGAGCAACCAGCGGTCCAGCCGCCCGGGGTTGTCTTCGCGCGCCTGTCCAAACCGCGTCAGTTCGGCGGCGATAACCGTGTCAGGCACGTGCATGGCGGCTGCCGCCAGCGCCGCCGCGGAAATATTGGCGACGTTGTAAATCGCCGCGCCGTTCAGGGTGAGCGGCATCCGGCGGATTTCGCCAAGCCGGGAGCGTGTGCCCCGATGCGTGAGCCAAAGATGGTGGCCGTCGCCGCCGCAGGTCGAGCCGCCTTGGTCGCGGAGCGCGGCCAGCGCCGGGTGCGCGTCATCGGCTGCAAACAGGGCCACCTTGCACGCCTGGCCGCGCGCGCGCGCCAGCAATACCGGGTCGTCGGCATTGAGCACAAGCGTGCCCTCGCTTGCCAGCGCATGCGCAACGACCAGCTTGACACCGGCAAGGTCGTCAAGACTGTCGATGCCGTATTCGCCAAAATGATCGGCGCTGATGTTGGTGACGATTGCCGCGTCGGCGCGATCGACCGCCAGTCCGCGCCGCAGGATGCCGCCGCGCGCCGTTTCCAGCACGGCGGCTTCGACGCGCGCATCGCGCAACACCAGCCGCGCGCCGGCCGGCCCCGAGAAGTCACCCTCGCCCGCACGCTGACCGCCGATCGCGACGCCTTCGGTGCTCGAGTACCCCACGTGATCGCGATACTTGAGATCGCCGGCCGCAATCAATGCCGCCAGCAGCCGCACGGTGGTGGTCTTGCCATTGGATCCGGTGACGAGGGCGGTGGGGACATCGCGCAACGCATCCCAGGCAATATCATTGACGTCCGGCAACGCCGCCAGCGGCCAGGTGCGGCTGCCGGCGCCCGCGCCCAGCGAAATCTCGTCATCGTCGGCAAACAGCGGCACGCCGTGATCACGGGCCGCCGCCTGCAATGCGCTCAATCGCGGATCGTTTTCGGCCGCGGCGCGCGCCGTGAACGCGGCGACGACTTCGCCAAACTCGCTGCCGAGGGGATGCAGTTGATCGAACGGCGGATCGACTGCGCGATTGCCGCCGGCCTGAAAGAGGCCGCTGGCCTGCTCCCACGCCCACTCGTTGATTTCAGTCGCCGTGAACAGCGCGTGGCCAGGCGCCGCCATCGCCAGCAGGGTGCCACCGGCATGACGCCGCACCACCACCGGCGCCTCGGCCCATCGGAGCGCCGCGCGCATCGCGATGACCGATGCACGCCAGCGTTCGTGGGCAGCGGCATCCTGCGCCGCCGGCCCCAGCGGGTCGAGTACCGCGCCGGTGCCGGCGAAAAACCGGTTGTGGCCGGTCAGCCGGCGCGAATCGGCGAAACAGGGCCGCAGTTCCGGCAGCGTGACAGGGGCGAGCGGTGTATTCAGTCGTC
>JBDTSU010000408.1:0-3360 GCA_039930965.1 Betaproteobacteria bacterium | reverse complement strand
TCGCCGGAGTACATGGCTTTTGCCTGGGCGGCGGGCTTGAGATTGCGCTGGCCTGTGACCTGCGCCTGGCGACCGTCGATGCAACGTTTGCATTGCCTGAGACCGGCCTCGGCATCATTCCCGGCGGCGGCGGCACGCAGCGCCTTCCGCGCATTATTGGAGCCGCAGCCGCGCTTGAACTCATGATGACGGGCGAGCGCATCGACGCAGCCCGCGCGCAGCAGCTGGGGATTGTGTCTCGCGTCGTTGCCAATGTAGACGCCCTCGCCGCCGAAGCGGCGCGCATCGCTGCACAGATTTCAAAACGCCCGCCGCTGGCCATTCGCTTTGTCAAGGAAGCTGTCTACAACGGCCTGGCGCTGGACCTCAAGCGAGGCATCCAGCTGGAACGCGACCTGTTCGGTGTTCTCGCATCGACGGAAGACAGCCAGGAAGCGGCTGCCGCGTTCCGGGAAAAGCGCACGCCGGTTTTTCGTGGACGTTGAAGCGTCCGATCAATTTCACAGAAGGATAGTCATGTCAGAAGGTGCGAACAATTCAGCAATGGCCGTCGCCGTGGTCGGCGGCGGGCAAATGGGCACGGGCATCGCCCATGCTTTCGCGATGGCCGGCTACCAGGTCACGTTGATCGATACACAGGAAGCGCAACTCACCCGCGCGAACGCCGCAGTAGAAGAAATTCTTGCGCAGGGCGTCAAGCTTGGCAAGTTGACAACTGAAAAACAAAGCGAAGTTGCAGGACGCATCCAGACCAGTACCGACCTTACCGCCACGCTGTCATCAGGCAGCTTCGACTGGGTGGTGGAAACGGTGATCGAGTCCATGCCGGTCAAGGCGGCCATCGTGCGTGAAGCCGATCGCCTGCTGCCGCCCGGCGCCATCATTGCGAGCAACACATCGGCCCTGAGCGTGACCGAGATTGCCGCGCACACCAGCCGGCCTGACCGCTTCATCGGCCTGCATTTTTTCAACCCTGTGCACAAGATGAAGCTGCTTGAAATTGTGCGCGGCCTCGCCACCAGCGACGACACACTCTCGCGTGCGCGTGAACTGGGCGCGGCGCTCGGTAAGACAGTGGTGGTGGTTAACGATTCCCCTGGCATGACGACTAGCCGCATGTCGGCGATGCTTGGCAACGAGGCAATGTACATGCTGCAGGAAGGTGTCGCCACGGCTGAAGACATTGACGCCGCACTGCGCGGTGGCTTGAATCATCCGATGGGTCCGCTCGAACTCGGCGACCTCACCGGCTGGGACACGCGCCTGAAAGTGCTTCAGCACCTGCACCAGACCCTGGGCGAAAAATTCCGGCCGTGCCCCCTGATCATCAAAATGGTGGCGGCCGGCCACGCGGGCCGCAAATCAGGCCGCGGCGTTTATGAGTACCGAGACGGCAGCAAGGTCGCCGGCTCCGGGCTGGGAGCACGTTGATGCGCGATGTCGTGATCATTGACGCCCTGCGCACGCCTATTGGCCGCAGGGCAGGTTCGTTGGCTGGTGTGCGCGCCGATCATCTGGGCGCGCATGTGTTGGGCCAGCTGATTCGCCGCGCCGGTGTAGAGGCCGCGCAGGTAGACGACGTGGTGTTCGGCTGCGTCACACAGGTCGGCGAACAAAGCGGCAACATTGCCCGCACAGCACTTTTGAGCGCGGGCTGGCCCGACAGCATTCCCGGCATCACGGTGGATCGCAAATGCGGTTCGGCCGAGGCTGCCATCCATGTGGCCGCTGGAGAAATCGCAGCAGGCACTTGCGATGTGGTCGTTGCCGGCGGCGCTGAAAATATGTCACGCGTGCCCATGGGCGGCAACCGCGATGTGCACGGCCAGGTCTTCGGATGGCGCATGGGCGAACGCTTCGAGCAGGTGTCGCAGGGCGAAGGTGCGGAGCGCATCGCCGACAAGTGGGGCATCAGCCGGGGCGACATGGAAGCCTTCGCGGTTGAAAGCCATCGGCGTGCTGCCAGCGCCGCCGACGCCGGTTACTTCAAGGGCGAGATCGCGCCAGTGTCTGTGCATGAGTGGGCCGATACCCGCGATGGAGTGCCTGTGGTATTTGCAGCCGATGAAACCATCAGGCCGGGCACGCTCGCCGAAAAACTCGCCACCCTCAAAACAACCTTCCGGCCGAGCGGCAAGCTGACTGCCGGTACCTCATCACAGATTTCGGACGGCGCTGCCGCCTTATTGCTGATGGGCGCGGACTACGCGGCTGCCCGTGGCTACAAGCCGCGAGCGAGAATTCACGCGATGACCACCGTCGGCTCTGACCCGGTGTTGATGCTGAGCGGACCCATCGCAGCCACGCAGAAAATCCTGCAGCGCAGCGGCTTGACGCTCGCAGACATTGACCTGTTTGAAGTCAACGAGGCATTCGCCTCCGTGCCAATGGCATGGATGCGGGAACTAGGTGTGTCGCATGACCGCCTCAATGTCAACGGCGGCGCGATCGCCCTGGGACATCCGCTGGGCGCCACCGGCGCCCGCATCATGACCTCCATGCTTGGCGAGATGGAACGCCGTGGCGCGAGATTTGGCTTGCAGGCGATTTGCTGCGGCGGTGGCATGGCGACCGCCACCATCATCGAGAGGCTCGAATGAACGCGATGTTGTCACCGGCTGATGCCGAGCGGGTTGAAACCCTGCAAATGGTGCGCGACAGCGCGGCGGATTTCGCCGCGGCGGGTTCGGGCGTTGCGCGTGCGAGAAGCCTGCGGTTTCTAAAGCCAGGGTTCAGCATCGAGGCCCTCAAGCAGATGTGCCAGCTCGGTTGGCCGGGGTTGCTATTGCAGGAACACTTCGGCGGCGCCGGTTTGGGCATGCCCGAGTTCTGTGCCATTACGGAAGAGCTTGGTAGTGTCCTCGCGCCGGAACCCTTGATTGAACTTTCCATGGCTGCCCAACTGCTGGCGGCAAGTGCCGAGCAAGAGCTGCTGGCGCAGGTATTGAACGGTGACGCGCTGGTCCTGCCCGCATGGCAGGAGTCGGTGAATGTCTGGGAGTCCTCGCCTTCCCTGGCCTTCGTCAACGGCAAGCTGACGGGCGTCAAAAAGTTTGTGCCGGCAGCCGGGACGGCAAGCGCCTTTGTGGTCACCACGTCATCAGGCCTTGTTCTGGTCCAAGCCAATGCTCTTGGCCTGTCGCTGCATGTCGAAAACACGCAGGACGGCTGCATTGTGGGCGAACTGCGCTTTGACCAGACGCCGGCACGTTCTTTGTCGGCTAATGAAGATGCCATGAGCGAAGCATTGTTGTGCGCGACGCTCGCGGCCAGCGCCTACTTGCTCGGCGTTGCAGAGCGCGCCTTTGCCATGACGCTTGACTACCTTCGCCTGCGCAAACAGTTTGGGCGTGCGATTGG
>JBDTSU010000407.1:0-3371 GCA_039930965.1 Betaproteobacteria bacterium | reverse complement strand
CATGTCCAGCGACCCGCAATCGAACGCGCAGGCCCGGCGCCAATGGCCGGTACAAATTGGATTCGATGCCACGAAAAAAACGCCCTGCGAGGCCCGCCTTGGGGAGGGGCCAGCCCCATGAAATATGCAGGCTAGATGTCTTCTTCAAACTGAATCATCACCCACGCCCCTGCGCTTTGCACCGGCAGCGTGGCACGAATCGGGAAGCGCTTGTTGCCGGTCTTCAATTCAAACCGGCGCGTGTAGGCCAGCGCGCTGCTGGACACGAGCATCAGGTCCTGGTGTTCAGGCTGGTCCGGGCGGCCCAGGAACAGCCCGGTTAACGTGCTGATCAGGGTGTGCTTGACCTGATCGTCGGGCTGGCGCGGGATCAGATGTACGGGGACGGCGTCCAGGCCAATCACCTGTATGCCGAAACGGGTATCGCTTTCGCCGAGCCCTTTGAATTTGCGCACGATGCGGCCGAGGCTCCAGCTGGTCTCACCTTCGATGGCGACCATGATCAGTGTGCCGACGGCAAGGTCGGCATCGGCGGTGTGCGCCGATGCCAGGCCCAGTCCGCCGGCACTCATGTCGCGAATATGCCAGAGCAGGAAATTCTCGCTGTCGCGGGTTTCGCTGCCCGGCGCAAAGTGCGAATCGAACAGTGGCAGGTCGCTGCCGGTGCGCGCGAGTGCTTCGCCCACTTTCCCCAGTTTTCGTGATGACGGACAGGTGGCGGGAAATGCGCCGCGTCCGGCCTTGGCGCCCCAGTTCGATGCTTCAAGGAAATCCTGAATCTGATTCCAGCCGATGATCACGCGTGCAAAGCGATCCGCCGGCGCCAGTTTTCGCTCGCGTGCAATCTGGAACGCGGCGGAGCGATCGTGATACAACTTTTCCAGCCAGGCCAGCGTGTCGGCGAAATCTGCCTCGGTCGCTTCGCTCAAGTCCCGGGTGGTGTCATCATCGTGATTGCTGTTGGCGAGGTATGCATCGGTCTCTTCAATGCGCCGCGCGATGACGCGAATGTCCAGATAGCGGAAGGTGTCCCCGGTGCTTTCGGCGATACGCTGTATGCCTTCGTCGGAATCGAGGTTTACCAACATGCTGTGCTTGCCGGGCACGCATGTCGCGTCGAGCATCACATCGTGCGCCCAGCTCGAGAGCCAATGCTGCGCAACCAGCCGCTGGACGGGCTGCAAGTCGCGTTCGGCCAGATCCGCCATCAGCAGCATCAGCACGTACTGCCCTTTGGGGGTAATGGAGAAATCCACATCGGCTTCGTACGGGTACACTTCCTGCTCGGCGACGTTGCGCGTTTCGGCAATGGCATAGAGGTGGTGCAGGGCCTTCAGGGGTACCTCGCACGGCAACTCGGCTCGCGCGCGCCAGCGCAGCTCGTTGACATGGCAGTGCAAGGCAACGGCAATCGTGAGCGGCAGGAGTCCGGCTTCCTGTTCGCGGGTCTTGAGCCATTCGGCGGCACCGAGCGCAAAACGGCCGAGGCAGACTCCCAATGCCTGCCACAGGTCGGCGATCTGGCGGCTGATTTCCAGGGCATCCTTGCGGCGCGCATCCAGGCGCCACAATTGCAGCCGCGGCATGTCATTGCGCAAGAGCCAGTCGAGGTGATCCTCGATTTGCAGAATCAGGCGAAGCTGACCCACCGACATCGCACGCTGCTCGTCCGCGAACGCGAAACAAACCTTGCGAAAGCGCTCCAGCGAATGGGGCCCCAGCAGCGTCTCAATGCGCATGATGGCATCGACGCTTTCTTCGGCGCTATCGAGGGCAAAATCAGAATTGGAATAAGTCTCACGCATCTGCGGGGCTGGGGCGGGCAGGGATCAATTCGCCAGTTCAAGCTTCAGGGTCGAGCGCGCGATCAGCGGCTTTTCCTCCGGTTGAGTTGCCGGCAGCCAGCTGCCGACTGCGGGCTCTTCGTGCGACCATGCGGCGGCGCTGGCGAAAATCGGCTCGGCGGGATCGAGCAGGTAACCGATGCGTTGCACTTCTTCCCAATTGGTCGATTGCGGGTGGTACTGCCGGAACCATTTCGCATTCACCAGGAAGTCATTGGCAAACTTCTCGCGATACAGTAGTTCCAGCAGCGCGAGCCAGAATTCCTCGGTATGCGGGCGGCTGTAGACGGCAAACTTGAGGAGCCGTTTGGCGAATTCGGCCGCGCCTTCATCGTGGATCCGTCCGGCCTGGCTCAGCAGGCGCTGCGGGGCATCGAGCGGCGGCTTCAGGATTGCGATGTCCTGATAACGACTCTGCAGATAACGCATGCGGCGCCCACGAATGTCGTCGGCGGGAAGGGCGCTTTCCGGGTTCGCCGCCGGAATGGAAAGATCAAACCCCGCGCCCGGCTTGTCGAACGTGACCGTGTGCAGGGTAGAGGAGGGCAGCGGCAGTTCGAAATGAATCTCGGGTGCGGCGGGCTCCGCAACCGCTGTTTCCATTGGCAGCATTCTTGTCTCGGCGGGCTTGACGGTAATATCGGCCACGTCAGGACGTCTCACCCGCGGTTTGGGTGACTGCGCCAGGACTTCGGCCACATAGTCATCGGCCTGCTGGGGCACGATGCGGAACGACTCGTCGCGCGCGCGAAGGTAGCGTCGGAATGACCGAAGTGCCACGCCAGCTAACGCCAGCGCACCCATTGCAATCAACAACACTTTCCACCATGGGAGCGGTGCCTGGAATGGCGCGGACCTCGAGGGCAACGCAACGGCATTTATCGCCTTTGCCGATTCTACAGGCGGCGGCGCCGCGATCTGCGCGGGGCCAGCCGCTGCTGCGGCGTCGGATGCGGCGACGACGGCATTGATATTGAGCGCGCGTTCGGCGGCGCTGACACGGGCAACAAGGTTGTTCAGTTCGTTCTCGAGCAATGTGATCCGGTGATGCCGCTCCAGCAACGCAGCGGTCAAATCGTCGGTGTCAAGAATCAAATTGCGCCGGCGTAGTTCAGCACGCTCTTCCTCGCTTGCGTTTGGCAGCGCACTGAGACTGTCCGTGCTCAGCGAGAGGCTCAACTTCGGTTCGTTCGATGCGGACTTTCGCTGCGCGGCGTTCGCTTGCGCGTTGCCCCGGGCCTTGCCAGCCCGCCGGCTTGCCTGCCTGGTGGCGGCGCCGGAAAGTGGGGGGACAGCGCCGATCGCCGCTGGCGGCGCGAGTCTTGAATCGGCAACACCGGATATCCCCGCTGACAATCGTGATCGCCTTGCGCGCGGCGGACGCGCATTGATCTCACGCGAGTTCCCCGCGGAAACCGGCGCCGTTGCTTCTTGGGCCGCCGCCGGCAGGGTAGCGGTTTGGACCTGCGCCATTGACGGCGGCGGGATGGGCGGCGCATTGGCGTCAATCCGTCCCGTGTCAGGTGC
>JBDTSU010000406.1:0-3378 GCA_039930965.1 Betaproteobacteria bacterium | reverse complement strand
TCACATCATCGTCACGATCGACCATCGCATATTCGGTGTCGTAGGCCAGCGTCCAGAACACGTTGGCCAGCAACAGCCACCATGCCGGCGCCGGCACCATACCGGTCTGGGCCGCGTAGGCCATCGGGATACCGAAACCAAAGGCGATGCCCAGATAGGCTTGCGGCATGGCGAAAAAACGCTTGGTGAACGGGTAGCTCACGGCGAGAAACAACGCGGCGAACGAAAGAGCCAGCGTGAGGCGGTTAAGAAACATCACCACCAGCAGGAACGCGATCAGCGCGAGGGCCCCGGCCACGGCCAGCGCTTCACGGGTCGAGATTTTTTTCGCGGCCAGCGGGCGATCGGCGGTGCGCTTCACGTGCGCATCGAAATCACGATCGGCGTAATCATTGATCGCGCAACCGGCCGAGCGCATCAGGATCGTGCCGAGCACGAACACGGCGAGGATGACGGGATCGGGCCGGCCCGCGGCCGCCATCCACAATGCCCACAGCGTCGGCCACAGCAGCAGCAGGATGCCGATCGGGCGATTGAGGCGCGTCAACGCGATGTATTGCTGCAGTCGTTCAGGCATGCGGCTATTTTCGCGCAGCCGAAAAGAACGCGCGCAACTTTGATTCGTCAAGCATTCCATCGGTGCGCACGCCGCTGCAAAGGTCCAGGCCGAACGGCTGCACCTGGTCGACGGCATCGCGCACATTTCCCGGCTTGAGGCCGCCGGCGAGAAACACAGGGCGCCCGCATTGCTCACGGATCGCGCGGCTGATGGTCCAGTCGTGGGTGCGCCCGGTGCCGCCCAATTCCTTGACGGCCAGTTTCTGGTTGCCGGAATCAAGCAGGATGGCATCGACCAGCGGTGCCACCGCGATCGCTTCATCGATCGATTCCGGACCGGTGACATGAATCACCTGCACCAGCGCGATGCCGGGCAGCGCACGCCGCAGCTTGACCAGTTCGCGTTCGGCCACGTGATCGACCAGCTGCAGCGTGTTGGCGCGGCAACGGTGATGCTGGTCGAGGATCGCCGCGGCGTCCTGGCGGGCGGTGAGCAGGAAGGTGGCCACCGCCGGCGGTACGCTGCGGATAATTTCGGCGATCTGCGCTTCATCGATGACACCGGGCCCGCTGGGCATGGCGGAGACGAGGCCAAGCGCCGACGCGCCGCAGGAGACGGCGAGCGCGGCTTCCTCGATTGAACTGATGCAGCAGATCTTGATGCGGGGAGAGAGGGTCGGCATGTCAAAGCGATCGTAGGGTGCGCACTGCGCACATGAATTCATTCAATCCTGTTTCCACCACCAACGGAGGCTGCGCGCATCCCGGGTTCAATACCGTTGGAGGGTCCGGCCGCGTGCGCAGTGCGCACCCTACGCTCGCTCAAGAATGACTTCTTCGGCGCCTTTCCCACAAGCGACCAGCGTAGGCGTCTTCAGTTCGGAATTGTCGTACACAAACCATTCATCGACAACCATTCGATATCGGTGCATCAGGTTATCGAGCGAGCGGTAAAAGCGCCGCTCAATAACGTTCTTTCATTAACTCATGAGCATTGCTATGCGTGGTCTCAATCGGACTTTCCCGGGGTCGCTTGCCCTGATTTATGTCAACACGCATAATTCTCTATATAGCATCCAGCCGAGGCCGCCATGAACTACAAAGACCGAATCACCATTGAACCGGGTAAACGCGGCGGCAAGCCGTGCATACGCGGTTTGCGAATCTCTGTATATGACGTTCTGGAAATGCTGGCGGAAGGAATGACCCACGCCGAAATCATCGACGACTATCCGGAACTGCAGACCGAAGATATTGCCGCTTGCCTTGCATTTGCCGCCAACCGCGAACATAACCTGTACACGCTCACGGCGGCATGAAGCTGCTCCTTGACGAAAATCTGTCACGGCGTATCGTGCCGCTGCTTCAGACCGACTATCCCGGCAGTTCTCAAATTGCATTACTACATTTGGAAGCCGCAACCGACCGTGAGATTTGGGAATTCGCAAGGAACAACGACTTTGTCATCGTCACCCGTGATTCCGATTTCCACGAATTCAACACGCTATATGGCTCACCGCCAAGAATCATCTGGCTCAAGACAGGCAACCAATCCAAGGCTTCAACGCTACACACATTGCTGGATCGCAAAGCCGGTATTTATTCTGCGTTCGCGCAAGAAGGGAAAAGTTGTATCGAGGTCTATGGGTGAGGAAATGACAAAACAACGATTCCGCGTTACTCGATCAAGGAAGTAGTCGATCGGTATTCGCACCTATCGTGTGGGTGCATTGGTAGGAAAGCGCTTGGAGTTCTGTTGGGGTGGGAATGCCGTTGGAATCGTCAAAGTCTAGCACTGGCGCGCCTTTCATGGGCTTTTCGCCCCGAACGCCGCGCCAGTGCTTGTGTTTGGCAAACGAATTCAATCCACCCACTACCGCATTGCGGTCAAAAACAGCTCCGTCACCAATAGCGGCCGGCCGTTCTTGAGAAACACGCTGCGCCGCGCCCACACCGCGCGGGCGGCGAAAGGCGCCACCTGCTGGGCGCGCCGGTACAAGGGGTGCCGTGCGTCGAGTTTCCGGTATTCCATCGGCAGGCGCACCACGGCGAGGTCATTGAATAGCATATCCGCCAGCGGGCGCGCGCCGAGCCGCGACAGGCCGCGCCACGCCCCGCGCAGATCGCGCCGGGCGGCAACACTGTGCGCAAATACCAGCGGCGCCTCACCGTCGCGTAGCAGCACTTCGCGGACCACCGCCAGCTCGCGATCACGCAAGCCCAGCTCACGGCGCTCATCGACATTCGGCAATTCTGCCCGTTGCACAATCCGCACAAGATTGAATCGGCGGAAGTGTTCGATGATGCGCGCCGTCAGCGAGCCGCGCGAAGCGAGCCACGGATGCAATCTGCCGAATTCGGCGTCGCCGTGCGACGGCGGCATGCCGTGCCAGGCGTCGGGCCGCAGCAGTCTCAGGGTTCTCATGCTTTCAGGTAGTGCTGTCGCGACCCCAGCCAGCGGGCAAGGTGTTTTTCCGCGTTCGCCGGGGCATGCTTGAGCATCCACGCCGCCGCGTCGCGCGCCGCCTCCAGCAAGTCGATATCGCGTTCGATATCGGCGAAACGCAGCAGCGGCGCGCCCGATTGCCGCGCGCCCAGGTGTTCGCCAGGGCCGCGCAACAGCAGGTCCTGGCGGGCAATTTCAAAGCCGTCGGTGCTTTCATAAATCACTTTCAGCCGCGCCCGTGCCAGTTCGCCCAGCGGATTCTGGTAGAGCAGGATACAGGTGCTGTGCTTGGCGCCGCGACCGACACGGCCGCGCAACTGGTGCAGCTGCGACAATCCCATGCGCTCGGCATGCTCGATCACCATCAGGGTCGC
>JBDTSU010000405.1:0-3387 GCA_039930965.1 Betaproteobacteria bacterium | reverse complement strand
GCCGGGCGGCGTGATCAACCTCGTCACCGGCGACGCCGATGCGCTGGCCGAGACGCTGGCCGCGCATGCGGATGTCGATGCGTTCTGGTGGCCGGCCGCGACACCGGCGCAGTGCGCGCGCGTGGAGGCGCTGTCGGTGTCGAATCTGAAGCGCACATGGGCCGGCGACGCGACGGCGATCGATACGCGCAGCGTGCTCGAGCACGCGGTGCAAGTGAAGAACGTGTGGGTGCCGTACGGGGTTTGATTCTTCGATTCGGCTTTGCGCGCATTTGCATGACAGCGGCTGCCGACTTCCGGTTGCCGTCGCCGAAAGGCCCGTCGCGGGCGTTCGGGTTGAACGCACTGGCCGCCGGCTGTGCAGCGGATGGGCTGTCGGTCGCCGCTGGGCCCAGAACTCGCGCTCTCGAACACCTACCAGTCATCGTGCGCCGCTGATCTCGCTGGGCGGCCGAACGACTGCTGGTCAAAGGCTCGAACTGGCGCTGGCACCCCAAAGCCGGCCGCCGCATCCGAAAAAGCGCCCGCCGGCCAGGATCCGCCTCGAGGCCAGGGCGTGCATCTGGCCTGTCAATCTCCAGTCATCTACCCCATGTGCTGGATCAACTTCCACCCTGCCATTGCGACCATCATCAGGTTCTCAGTCAGCGAGACGAAGCCCAGGGGCACGTTGGTGCCCTCCCCGACGCAGGCGCACTCGAGTTCGCGCCTTTGCACGTAGACCGCGTAGTAGACCGATACCGCACCGACGGTGCCGATGAACAAGGCCATCGGGATCGCCAGCCAGAGCAGCACACCGGCGAGCATCAGCAATCCTGCAAGTCCCTCGAGAAACGGATACAGGCTCGCGTACGGCACCCACCGGCGCGCCAACAAGTCGTAGCCGAGGAACATGGTGGCAAAGCCATCGACATCGCGCAGCTTCTGGATGGCAAGCAGGCACATGGCCAGGGCGACAAACCACTCGACCGTGCGCATCGAGAAAATCGTACCGAGGCTGGCCCAACTACCCGCCATGGCTATCAATGCCGCCATCGCGAACAGTGCGATGACCGGCGCGTAAGTCAGCGCTTCGGGATCGCGCACCGGCTTGTGCAGGAACCGCCGCAGGTCGTCGTAGCCGCCGATGCGCTCGCCGCCGATGAAGACCTGCGGCGTCGCCGCCACACCGTGTTCCTTCTTGAAGGCGTCTGTCTGTTCGCGGGTGGTCAGCCAGCGATCGTCGACTTCGTAGCCTTCGCTTCTCAGCAGATGCCTGGCCTTCAGCCCCCATGGGCAGATGTGCTTGTCCATCACCATGCGATAGAGAACCGCTTGCGTGTCGACGATCGTGCTGGTTGCTGCAATCATCACGTTGAACGGGAAGTCAAGGGAGCCGTCGATGAAGGGCTCGGTTACCGGTCCAGGTCCTTGATCAGCGCCTGAATCTCGGCAATCTCCCTGCGCTGCGTCTCGATGATGCCGTCGGCCAGCTTGCGCACGCGCGGATCCTTGAGGGTCGCGCGTTCGCTGGTGAGGATGGCGATCGAATGGTGCGGGATCATCGCTTTCATCCACGACACATCGGCAACGGTGGCCTGGCTGCGCACCAACCACAGCGCCACGGCGAAGAGCAGCACGCTGATGGCAACGATCGCCCGATTGACGCGGCGGTTGTCATACATGCTCAACATGAAGCCCAGCATGATCAGCGCCATCGCCGCCCCATGACCAAGGCCATGTAGACGCGCGTTTCACTGAAGGTGGCGTGAGATGCCTCATAGGTGTTGAGGTACATCAGGCCGAACATCGTCAGCGTCGAGGTGGCGATCATCAGGCCGAACCGGGCGTACATGTTCATCGACGGAGACTTCAAAGGATTGTTCGCGGGTGTGGCGTCAAGATGAGCCGATATCGGTAGTCCCGGCAAGCGCCGTTCCCGCTGCCGCTTGGCAGCCGCGATGCGCGGGGTCGACGACGTAATGCAGCTGTCGAATGCTGACCAGGTCAGCAATTCAGCCGCACCGGCGCGGTAGGGGTTGCCGAAACGGCTGGCCGCTACGGCGCGCAGTGCTTTGGCGTCGCCATGCACGACAGGTGCCGCTCATGGATGCGTGGCCGGCGCAGAACGCCGGAATGCGCAGGTCGAGCGTGGGCCGAAGGCGATGCGGTAAGTGCAGGCGGCAACCTGCAACGGCCTGAGCACGCGTGCCTCGTCCGACTCGGCGCATCTGGCCGGCCAGAAACCTGTTGACCTCTTCCTTTGCATCGACGTCGTCCATGCGAACTTTGTGCGGGTGCCTAGCCGCTGTGCCTGCCGGTCGACACCCGGCCGGTGCGGGCCTGAGCGCGGGGAGTGGCGGCTCGCGCCCTCGCGAGACCAAGCTTCGCGGGCGATGCGCGGCCGTTTTTCACACCATCCGCTGCCGCCTGACCGTGGGCTTGCCGAACCCCCGGTGCACGGGGGCTGCGAGCACCTCAGGCACGACTACGATCCGCCGCGACGGGCGTGCAGGACCGGCGTCCACGTCGCCAAAACATCCACCGGAGTCACTGTGACGACCTTCCCTCGCTGTCTCGCCACCGCGGCCGTTCTGAGCTGTGCCGCCCTCGTTACCCTCTCGGCTCACGCCGCCGATGACCGCGAAGCCGCGGGCTGGCACAAATGGGCCGACTTCACCGGCGCCATCGTCGCGGCCGGCCTGGCCGACCCGTTCGACTTCGGCGCCATCGTTCCGGCCTGCGACGGCGCGAGCGGCGTGGTGACCGGCCAGGGATTCCAGTTTCCCTACTGGGCACAGAACATCATAATGGCGTGCCGTGTGTTCGACACCTTCAAGGACGTGGCGGAAAAGACGCGCGCCGGCGTCGACAAGTCGTACGACAAGGATTCGATCGCCGGCATGATGAAAACCATCCTGAAGCGCGAGCGCAAGATCCTGTGCCGCAATGCGTCCAGCGCCAGCAAGGAACTGGGCAAAGCCGAGCCGGTGGAAGCCGAGCCGCGCGCGCAGCCCACGGCGCTGGCGCTCAAGGCCGAGATGGATCGCGTCATGGTCGTCGGCAACTGCTGAGGGCGCACTGCCGTGCCGCTGCCGCGTAACGTCGCGCGCGAAGCCGTAAGCGCCCCCCCGCTGAAACCACGGGCATCAGGCGCCGTCGGGGATAGGAAATTCGGTTCTTCCGGACTATCTGTGGGCGACTTTCGGCCGTCCTGAGCATCGGAGACGAGTTGCCCACCGCGTCGGTCGGTCGGTTCGTCGCAAGCGCCGACCGCCCGCCGCCGTGGACAACTCTGCGCTGCAGGCTGCGATTGGTCCACGGGCGATGTCCCAGGCGTAGTTGGAACTTGAAGGCGGCGGTTTCCAGGTGAGTTCGACAGAATCGAGCTTGCCAACCTGAGACCAT
>JBDTSU010000404.1:0-3392 GCA_039930965.1 Betaproteobacteria bacterium | reverse complement strand
AGGCGAGATCAACTCAACGCCCGGGGTCGAGTAACGCAACTCCGCTATGTATTCTGACACTTTTTTGCCCGGCAGCTGACCACCCTCGCCGGGCTTCGCGCCCTGCGCCATTTTGATCTGGATCTGTTCGGCGCTGGCGAGATACTCCGCAGTGACGCCGAAGCGCGCCGAAGCGACCTGCTTGATTTTCGATTTGAGCGAATCGCCTTCGCGGATCTCGGCGTAATTCTCCACGCGCGTTTTCCCGAGCTTCGATTGCAGCGTTTCACCCGCCTTGACCGGGGGATAGCGGTTGCGGTCTTCGCCGCCTTCACCGGTGTTGGATTTGCCGCCGATGCGGTTCATCGCAATCGCGAGCGATGTATGCGCTTCAGTGGAAATCGACCCCAGAGACATCGCCCCGGTGGAAAAGCGCTTGACAATTTCCGCGGCAGATTCAATTTCATCCAAAGGCACAGGTTGGCAGGCGCCAAACCTGAATTCAAACAGCCCGCGGAAGGTCATGTGCCGCTTTGACTGGTCGTTGATAATCTGTGCATATTCCTTGAAGCTGGGATAGCTGTTCTGGCGTGCCGAATGCTGAAGTTTGGCGATGGCGTCCGGCGTCCACATGTGCTCTTCACCGCGCACGCGCCAGGCGTACTCACCACCCGCATCCAGCGCGCCCGCCAGCAGGGGGTCGTTGCTGAACGCCGCGCGATGTATGCGGATGGCTTCCTCGGCAACACGGAAAACACCTATGCCTTCCACATTGGAGGTGGTACCGGTGAAATACTTGTCGACCAGTGGTTTGGCGAGACCAACAGCTTCGAATATCTGGGCGCCGGTGTAAGACATGTAGGTCGAGATGCCCATCTTCGACATCACTTTGCGTAATCCCTTGCCCACGGCCTTAACGAAATTCTTAATGGCTTTCTTGCCGTCCACATCCGCCCCAAGCAGTTTCTGATCTGCGAGATGGAGCAGCGTTTCCATTGCGAGAGAGGGATGTACCGCTTCGGCGCCATAGCCACCGAGCAGCGCGAAATGATGCACCTCGCGCGCAGAGCCGGTTTCCACTACGAGGCCGGCGCTGGTGCGTAAGCCCTTGTCCACCAGATGCTGATGAATCGCTGACAGCGCGAGCAACGCCGGTATTGCCACATTGTCCCGGTTAACCTTGCGGTCGGAGAGAATAATGATGGAGTAGCCTGCGCGCACCGCATCCTCAGCTTGCGCGGCCAGGCTGGCTAGGCGCGCTTCAATAGCCTCATTGCCCCACGCCAGAGGGTAGATGATGTCGAGCTCGTATGATTTGAATTTGCCGTCGGTGTAGCGGTCGATGTGACGGATTTTCTCCATCTCGTAAAAATCGATAACCGGCTGGCTGACTTCCAGGCGGATCGGCGGATTGGTTTCATCGATGCCCAGCAGATTGGGTTTCGGGCCGATAAACGACACCAACGAGGTCACCAATTCTTCACGAATAGGATCGATCGGCGGGTTGGTCACCTGCGCGAACAGCTGTTTAAAGTAGTGATATAACGTCTTATTTTTATTGGATAAAACGGCTAATGGCGAATCGTTTCCCATTGACCCAATAGGTTCTTCACCGTTCAACGCCATCGGCGTTAACAGGAATTTCAGTTCTTCTTGCGTCCAACCGAATGCCTGCTGGCGGTCGAGCAGCGGCACGTCGCTCCGTTCCGGGCGCATACCGTCGGTTTCAACGTCATCAAGTTTGACGCGAATGCGGTCGATCCACTCGGCGTACGGTTTGGCGGAAGCCAGCGATTCTTTGAGTTCCTTGTCGTCGATTATGCGACCCTTTTCGAGATCGACGAGAAACATCTTGCCCGGCTGCAGGCGCCACTTTTTGATGATTTTTTCCTCGGGAATCTGCAGGCAGCCACACTCTGATCCCATCACCACCAGATCATCGCTGGTGACAATGTAGCGTGCCGGACGCAAGCCGTTGCGATCGAGCGTTGCGCCGATCTGGCGGCCGTCGGTAAACGCAATCGCGGCCGGGCCGTCCCATGGCTCCATCATCGCCGCGTGATACTCGTAAAACGCGCGCCGGCTCGCATCCATCAGCGTGTGACCTTCCCACGCTTCGGGTATCATCATCATCACTGCGTGGGCAATGGAGTAGCCGCTCATCACCAGCAGTTCGAGCGCGTTGTCGAAAGATGCAGAATCCGACTGACCCGGATAAATCAGTGGCCATAACTTGTTCAGATCGGTGCCAAGTATGGGGCTGGAGATCGCGCCCTGGCGCGCGCGGATCCAGTTGACGTTGCCTCTCAACGTATTGATTTCGCCGTTGTGCGCGATCATGCGGAACGGGTGTGCCAGATCCCAGGTCGGAAAGGTGTTGGTGGAAAAGCGCTGGTGAATCAGCGCCAGCGCCGACACCACACGTGCGTCCTGCAAATCCCTGTAGTAGACGCCGACCTGGTTTGCCATCAGCATGCCCTTGTAGACGACAGTACGCGCCGACATGGATGGCACGTAAAACTCGGCGCCGTGCTTGAGGTGCAAAGAGCGGATGGCGTGGCCGGCAGCCTTGCGAATGATGTAAAGCTTGCGCTCCAGCGCATCGGTTACCGTGACGCCGGCGCCGCGCTGCACAAAAACCTGCCGGATCACCGGTTCTATTTTTCTCACAGACTCGCCGAGATCGGCACTGTCTACAGGCACGTCACGCCACCCCAGCAGTGCCTGGCCTTCATCTTTGATCGCGCGTTCAATTTCATATTCGCAGGCGAAACGCGACGCCGGCTCGCGCGGCAGAAACACCATGCCCACGCCGTACTGGCCGAACGGCGGTAGTTTTACGCCCTGCTTGGCCATTTCTTCGCGAAAAAACTTGTCGGGTATCTGAATCATTATGCCCGCGCCGTCGGATGCCTTAGGATCGGCACCCACAGCGCCCCGATGGGTGAGGTTTTTCAGAATGGTAAGGCCCTGCTCGACTATTTCGTGGCTTTTCTTACCCTTGATATTCGCGACAAAACCGACGCCGCAGGCATCATGTTCGTTGACAGGGTCGTAAAGACCTTGCGCTCCAGGCGGGTACTGGGATTCCAAGTTATCCAAAATAAGCCTCGCCAAATAGTCTAGTGAAACAAAACAAAATTGCGGCGATGCTGCGCCGCCGCAAAATAGCAGTCGTGGGGTCAAAAATTCAGGTTATGAAGCTTGCAAGTCTACCGGTACCAAGACCTTGCTTCAATAGGGAAAACCGGGCCAAAGGGGGTTCAGAGGCAGGTTTAGACCGGCTCCACGGCGAACAACCGGCGGTGTTCCAGCATGGCATAACGGTCGGTCATGCCGGCAACGTAATCGGCTATGGCGCGCGGCTTGTTGTCATGCGCGCGGCCCTGGAAATCGGGGGGCAATAGCTTGGG
>JBDTSU010000403.1:0-3402 GCA_039930965.1 Betaproteobacteria bacterium | reverse complement strand
ACCTGGCAATTGGTTATAAACACCGGCACCACCATCATTACTTTCCTGATGGTATTCCTGATTCAGAACACCCAGAATCGGGACACCGAGGCCATTCAGGTAAAACTCGATGAACTCATCCGTGCGACCCAGGGTGCGCATAATGCCCTGCTCGATCTGGAGGAGCTTGAAGAGGACACTCTCGACGCATTTCGCGCCAAATATCAGGCGCTCGCCAGTGCAGCCAGGACTGAACTGGTCCACGGTGTTGTGGACACCGGGTCGCCTGACGTATGAAGCGGTATATCAGGAGGTCTTTTTGAAGCCGCTGACATCGGCAAAAGGCGGCTTGCGGTTAGCCTGCAAATCGACTTCGGCGCTGTTCAGACAAATCTGCAGCATCGAGAAATAGCCGACGGAGCCAATCAGATCGACAACGCCGTTGTCGCCGAATATCGCCCTCGCCTCGTTGAAGGTCTTCTCGCTCACGAAATGATTCTCGAGCACTTCCATGGTGAAGTTGTAATAAACCCGTTCGTCGTCGGCTTTGAAATTGGGCTTTTTGTTGGCGGCGAGGTCATGGATGACATCCTCGGGAATTCCGGCTGCTACAGCCTTGTCCACATGCGCGTTCCATGAATACTGCGCATCCCAGTAGCGCGCCGTGACCAGGATACCGAACTCGCGCAGCTTCTCCGGCAGCGCGCAGTCGAAGCGCATGTAATTGCTGATGGCTGAAGCCTTTTCGAACATCTCGGGGCTGTGCAGCCAGACGTTATAAGGGCCACCGATGTGATTGCGCCTGACGACGTGCTTGTCGTAGACCTCTTTTTGCCGCGGCGTGAGTTTGTCATAGCTTAACTTTGGGAGGCGCATCGTGTTCTCCTTGATGTGATGAGCGGGTGGTGGTTCGGTTTGAAAGTTACGATTAGCGTGGCTTGTCCCCTGTTTCCGGCTATTCGGGCCCGAGGTTCGCGGCCTTCACCACCTTGGCCCACCGCGTAGTCTCCGCCCTCACGTGCGCCACAAACTGCTCGGGCGTCGAGGGCGTGACATCGATGCCCTGCTCCTCCAGTCGCGCCCTGAGCGCCGGCTTCTCCAACAGTTGCACGAGATCGGCAGTGAACTTTGCGTGAACGGCTTGCGGCAGCGGCCCTGAAGTGCAGATGCCATACCAGGACGACACATCGAAGCCCGGCACGCCGCCTTCTGCGAACGTTGGTACCTCCGGCGCCTGTTTGTTGCGCTTGGCGGACGTGACACCAAGTGCCCTGACGCGACCGGACTTTATCGCCCCCAACGCTCCGCCGACGAGATTGCCCACGTAGGACTCGATCTGGCCACCCATCACGTCCGGCAGCGCCTGCGCGGCGCCCTTGTAGGGGACGTGAACGATATTGATGCCGGCTTCGAGCTTGAACAGCTCGATCGACAAATGCGGCGACGCGCCCACGCCCGACGATCCAAAATTGATCTTGCCGGGGCTCGCCTTCGCCATCGCGATGAACTGACGCAACGATTTTGCCGGGAAGGACGGATGCACCACAAAAACATTGGGCAGTATGCCGATCATGGAAATGAAGGAAAAATCCCGCACGTGGTCAAAGGACAGTTTGCTGCGCGCGGGCGTGATCGCATGGGATGCAATCTGGCATAGCATCGCCGTGTAGCCATCGCGCGGCGACCTGGCCACGATCTCGGTCGCCACCAGTCCGGTTCCGCCGGGCCGGTTTTCAACCACTATCGGCACTCCCCAGTAGTCGCTCAGCGCCGTGGACACGAGGCGGGCCGCAGTATCCACCCCGCCGCCCGGCGGGTAGCCCACGAACATCCGCAGCGGCTTGTTCGGAAAACCCTGCCCCTGCGCTGTGGAAATGAAGATCGCGCAGAGCGCAAGGCCTGCAAGATCCAGAGCCGTCTTCTTCCGTGTCATGCTCTCCTCCCCGGGGATTGTGTACAGATGCGTTCAGCGCGACTTGTTTCCGTTTGACAGCAACGTTTCATCTGGCATTTTTTTTCGTCCAGCCGCCGCAGCAGAAATTCTAAACATCGTTGTTCACGAGCGGGCAATCTATCCCGCGACCAGCGTAGCGTCAACCGCGTTAATTTTTGGTTGATATGACTTTCGTGTAGAGCAATAACAACCTCGTCGTTCCGGCGCAGCGGGATAAGCAGGCAAGCCGCGAAGCGGCTGCTCGCAAAGCTGGAACCCCCTTCGCACCACGATCCGAGGGATCTGCGTCTGCAAGGGCGGCCACGCATGCGATGCGTAGGGATACCACCGTGATACGCTATCATTCACTGGATTGCGCAATGACGTCCAATAACAAGTTCAAATCTGTTTGACCATGGAGGCGTAAGATGAAAATAACCGGCAGGATGGCCATCGCTGTAGCACTGCTGTCCCTGTGCAACGCTGCTGCAATGGCGCAGGGCTGCGTCAATCGCGGCGATCTGGATCCGCGCTATTGCGACGCTAACGGCGACCTCGTCGCGGATACGCCCACGGACCCCAAGGCGCTGCAAAACCCGTCCACCCTGGTGTTTTCGTACACGCCGGTCGAAGACCCGGCCGTCTATGAAAATGTATTCGCGGATTTCATGGCGCATTTGTCCAAGGTGACCGGCAAGCGCACCCGCTGGTTCCCCGCCGAATCGTATGCCGCGCAGGTTGAGGCCATGCGCTCCGGGCGCCTGCACATTGCCGGAGTTGCGACCGGGCCGACGCCGTTTGCCGTCAATCTTGCCGGTTTCGTGCCCATCGTGGCAATGCAGCGCGCCGACGGCAACATCGGCTACACCTTGCAGCTCATCACGCACCGCGACAGCACTATCAAACGGCTCGCCGACCTCAAGGGCAAGCGCATCGCGCATGTCGCACCGTCGTCAAACTCCGGAGACATTGCGCCACGCGCGCTGTTCAAGGCATTGGGTGTCGAGCCGGGCAAGGATTACGAAATCGTTTTTTCAGGCAAGCACGACAATTCGATCATGGGCGTGGTCAATCGCGACTACGACGCGGCGCCTGTCGCCTCGACGGTGGTCGAGCGCATGCAGGCGCGCGGCATGTTCAAAAAGGATACGTTGCGCATCATCTATGAATCGGCGCAGTTTCCCCGTACCGCGTTCGGCGTCGCTCATAACCTGACGCCCGAGCTGCAGGCAAAGATCAAAGAGGCATTTCTGAGCTTCGACTTCAAAAAATCGAAACTCGCCACCGAATTCAAGGATACCGAGCGCTTCGCCGCGATATCGTACAAGGACAACTGGAGCGATGTGCGCACGATCCAGAAGGCCGCTGGCGTCCGCTACACGCAGGAGAGCCTTTCCAAGCTCGGCACCAAAGCGGAATAACGCAGTGGAAAGTGGTGCTGCGCCGCCGCACCGGATTTCGGTGACTGCCACGCCCCCCTTGCTTTCGAT
>JBDTSU010000402.1:0-3406 GCA_039930965.1 Betaproteobacteria bacterium | reverse complement strand
CACTGTGGCCGACGCTGCGCCCATGCGGCGATGCGCAGGATACCGGTTCGCGAGGCAGGCCAACGAATATGCCACACCTTTGCCCCGGACCCGCCACATCGTGTTTAGAGTGGGGGCAGATTCATGACACACAAGCCCAGTACCGGCGCGGCCGGCAGGGCAAAAGTGGCTGCAAAGGCGCGTGAATGCTGGTGTTTATCCATTGGGAACCTTGTCAGGTAATTGGACACCCCGGCTTCAGGCCGTGCCTGATACCACAACAGTCCCCTCCGCGCGACACTGTGGCTCGGTACGCTGGGTCAAGGTGCGCTTGACCGGTGTATGGCTACTTCCCCCACAACCCGAGCGAACCCACGTTGAAGACTCATCCCTTGTCGCATCCCTTGTCGCATCCCTCGTCGCCGCCGCACCCTTTCAGCCTCCTCTTCCGGGCGCAGGCCGGCGCATCGCGGCGTGCCATGATGGCGGTTTTCTGCGGGATGTCGCCCTACCTGCGGCCCGGCCCGCGCCGGCTGGGCCTGGGTATCGCGCTGTTTTGCCTGGCGCTGATCGCGCTCATCTGGGCGGTCATTCCGGCCCGTGCCGAGCGGGAGCGCAATCTCGTGCTGCAGGCCACGATGCGCCAGAACGCCAACCTTGCCATCGCCTTCGAGCAATACACACAGCGCATTATGCGCAATGCCGATGCGGTGACGCAGTTCGTCGAAATCGCCTATCTGCGCCGCAACCGCGAGACCAATCTCGCCCAACTGCTTGCCGAACGGGCCGCCGTCAACGATTTCCTCGAAGTCATCGCGATATTCGATGCGCGCGGCCAGTTGGTGGCCAGCAGCCAGCCGCGAGCGCCGCTCGCCGTCAGCATCGCCGACCGCGAGGAATTCCAGCGTCAGGCATCCGCACTGGCGCCGAAACTCCACATCGGCAAGACCGCGGTCACGCCATTGTGGGATGAGCCCGCGGTACCAATCACCCGCCGCATCGAGTTGGCCGATGGCAGTTTCGGCGGTGTGGTGCTGGTACTCATCCGGCCGCATCGCTTCACCGATTTTTTCGACGATGCCGAGGTTCAGCCTGGCGATGTCTTTACCCTGGCGGGGCGCGATGGCGTCGTCCGTGCAAAGAAGACCCGCGGGCGGCAGACTTTCGGCGACGATCTCAGTGCGAGCGCGGTGATGGCGCAGCAGGCCCGGCACGCCAATGGCGCATTTCGCGGCCCGGGCCACGTGGACGGCGCAATGCGCCTGTTCGCCTATCGCACGCTGAAGGATTATCCGCTGGTCGCGATGGTCGGTTCCGCCGAAACGGAAGTGCTCGGCGAATACGCTCAGCGCCGGTCGCTTTACTTTGCCGGCGCGGCCGCTGCCACCGCCTGCATCTTGCTGTTCGCGCTGGCGGTGATCGCGGCGCTGGTACGCGTGGCGCGCACGGCGGACGCTTTGCAGGAGAGCGAAGCGCGCTTTCGCTCATTGAACGAATTGTCGGCCGATTGGTGGTGGGAGCAGGATGCCGAGTTCCGGTTTATCAAGATTGCCGGGATGGCGACCTCTCACGGCGACCTGTCGGCCGACGAGTTCCTCGGCCTCACGCGCTGGGAGGTGCCCAATCTGCGACCGGTGAACACCACCTGGGCCTTGCACCGCATGGTACTGGACGCGCGCCTGCCGTTTGGCGACCTGCTGCTGGAACGCACCGGCGCCGATGGCGCGGTTTACTTCGAAAAGATCGCCGGCCGGCCGATCTTCGACAGCCGGGGCAACTTTCTCGGTTATCGCGGCGCCGGCTCGGATATCACCGGCAGGATCGAAATCGAACGCGCATTGCGCGACAGTGAAGCGCGGTTTCGCCACCTGGTGGAACTCTCGTCGGACTGGTATTGGGAGCAGGACGACCAGTTCCGCTATACCTTTCTGTCGCAAGGACACCAGCGCAACATCCCCGTCGACAGCGCCATGCCCCTCGGCAAGGCGCCGTGGGAACTCGGCGCCCAGGGCCTGACCGACGATCAGTGGGACGGACATCGCCGCCTGCTGGACGCGCATCGGCCATTCCGCAATTTTGAATACTGTGGCGTTGCGGCCGATGGCGGGCAGTTTTACATCAGCATCTCGGGCGATCCCGTATTTGATGCCTCCGGCTGCTTTACCGGCTATCGCGGCACCGGCACCGATATCACGCAGCGCAAGCTGGCGGAAGGCGCGATCCTGCACATCAATACCGCACTCGAGGAGCGCGTACAGCGGCGCACCGAGCAACTGGAGGCGGCCAACCACGAACTTCACGCCTTTGGCTATTCGATCGCGCACGACATGCGCGCACCGGTGCGCGCCATCGGCGGTTTCAGCCAGATGTTGCTCGAGGATCACCTTCACGAGGTCAATGTCGAGGGCAAGGCGCTGTTCTCACGAATCCTGACCAATGTCGAGTGGATCGGCCAGTTGATCGACGGCCTGCTGGCGCTCTCGCAACTGAGCGCGGAGCCGGTGACGCGCGAGTCGATCGACGTCAGCCAATTGTCGCAGGCGATCATCGACGACCTGCGCCGGCTGGAGCCGGATCGCAAGGTGGAACTGTTGCTCGCCGACGGGCTGGTCATCGACGGAGACCGGGTGATGGTGCGGCGTATGATGCAGAATCTGCTCGGCAATGCGTGGAAGTACAGTGCAAAACGGGACATTGCCCGCATCGAGGTCGGCATGCTGAGGGACGCCAACCAGACGCCGATCTATTTTGTACGCGACAACGGCGAGGGGTTTGACATGCAATATGCGGGCAAGCTGTTCCAGGCATTCCAGCGCCTGCATTCGCCGGCGGAATTTCCGGGCACGGGTATCGGCCTGGCCATCGTCAGCCGGATCATCCGCAAGCATGGCGGGCGAATCCGCGCCGAGTCGGCTGTCGGAAAAGGCGCGGCCTTTTACTTCACTCTCTGGCGATAGGTCCGGACCCGCATGAACACAAGAACCATTCTGCTGGTTGAAGATAACGCCGACGACGAATTTTTCACCTGCCGGGCTTTGCGCGCATGCGAGTTGCCCTTGACCCTTCATATCGCGCGCGATGGCGCCGAGGCGCTGGACGTATTGTTCGCGGATCCGGGGCCGAAGCTGGACCCGGACCTGATCCTGCTCGACATCAACATGCCCAAGGTGGATGGCATCGCGGTGGCGGCGCGGGTGCGCCAGGAGGCGCGCACCCGCCTGACACCAATCGTCATGCTGACCAGTTCCGCGCGCCCCGAGGATGTGCTCCGCGCCTTCGAGGCCGGCGCCAACAGCTACCTCGTCAAGCCGCTGGATTCCAAGCGCCTGCTGGAGGTTGTAATCGGCATGGCGCACTACTGGCTGCGCGACAGCCAGCTCCCGACGCGCTGCTGACCCGCGAATCAGCAGCGGGGAGCGGCGGCCAC
>JBDTSU010000401.1:0-3412 GCA_039930965.1 Betaproteobacteria bacterium | reverse complement strand
CGCGCTTTCAGCCATTGACGGGTGCGAAACCAGTCTGCGCAAAAGGTCATCAAAAGCGGCGCCTGCAAGATCATGTCCTGCTCGGCGTGCAACTTGTAC
Organism: Betaproteobacteria bacterium; assembly: GCA_039930965.1. GTDB lineage: Bacteria > Pseudomonadota > Gammaproteobacteria > Burkholderiales > Usitatibacteraceae > UKL13-2. The sequence goes on along the minus strand of JBDTSU010000401.1, from coordinate 3,313 downwards.
AAGTGTTCCTTGCGCGCTTTGTCGCGCGTGAGCACCATCGAAACACTATTCAGGTTCCCGGACGACGATGCCCCGGCAATCGCATCGCCACACACCTGCTCAACAAGGGAAGCGGGAATGGCATCAGGTTTGTATTGCCGGATGGAGCGATGCGTGTTGAGAAGTTGAGAGAAATTCCGCATGGGGAAGCAACCGGAGAGGTGGACGGGTATTTTGCAACAGAAATCCCGGAACACGATTTCCGGCGACCCACGCATGGTGCGCGCGGACGACCTGGCAGGTGTCCGCCGTGGTCTGCGTCGCCTGGTTTGAAGACTTCCCTGTCACGCGGGAACAGCCTGCCGGACCGGCGGCCTGATACAGGCCTTGCCTGGCTCCCGTTACTTGCCGATCGCGGCCGCGAGGCCCTCAGGGTCGGCAACGCTGACCCAAAGCATGGAGTGTTTCCTGAAGCCGATGACTCTTGGGATCCTGTGCACAAAGGCGATGCTCAAGCCTTTGCGATGGTTCGTGCCGAAGGTGAGCCCGTCGTCGGTGAAACTGAGCCGCAGCCCAACGGCGGTATACCAGCGGTGCGGGCCGGTGACGAGCGTATGGTCGACGTTTTTGAGCGTCGTCTTCACCTTGAATCGCCCAAAGGTTGCGATCAGTTCGCCCTTGCCGGTGATGGTCACGCCGTCTTTGTCGTTCACGCCGAGCACCAGGAACAGTGCGCCCCATCGTTTGTCGAGCCGGTAGGGGAAGAACTTCGCTGTCATGAATTAACTCCTGTCTGCTTGCATGGATTCCGGATTCAAAGCGGAATCACCCTCGCCTTGAGAAAAGCAATTGATGCTGAGCCGTTGCCACACGCATGCTGCTTACTCCTTGCGCATCCCGAACTCCGCATACTTCACCTTGAATTCTGCGTGCCTGGACAGAACATCTTTCAGTTGGCTCAGCAGCGAAATCTGCCCATACAGGTTGGCCTTTTGCAGGCCGTCCAGCACCCCATGCAGTTCCGCTTTCTCTGCCGGCGATAATTGCGCCGAGGCGACGATTTCCTGGCGCAGCTGCACGATCGCCTGCGGCGATTCGCGCTTCATCCCGGCAATGTTCTGGACGCACTGGAAGACGATTTCCCAATTCATGGCGATACCTGGTGAGTGAAATAATTTAGGGAAACTCTGATCAAGTCTAATTTGGATGTGGTTCGACAAGCCTTCGCCCACTGCATTGGGCTCTGGCGCTCGGCAGCGTCGCGCATGCGCGACGAAACCCTGCCTCACGTAACACGCACGGAATCAAATAGTCACCGTTCGTCCCCCGCTTCAAGCATGCGGCGGCATCGATCTTCCCGGCAGTCAGCAGGGCATCAATCTGTCCGGCGCTTACGTTGGCCAACGCCGGCAGCGCACACGCCCACAACAACGTGACGGCAAAAAATCGCAGTGAAGTTCTCATACATTCAGGCTAGCAGAAACGTGGGGCTTCGTTCCATTTGCACGTGGGCTTCGTCAAGCTACCAGGTTCTCCGGTATCAATTGCCCAGTGCGCGACTGCTGCGGGCGCGCGTGCCCAGAAAATCCGCGGCGCTCACGATGCCTGACGCGTTAATGTCAAGCCGGAAATTCTGCGGTGACGCCCGCTGCCCCGATCGCGCGCGTATGGCGGTGACGTCGGTTGAATCGACAACACCGGTGTTGTCGACGTCTCCCAGCAGGAAACCCAGCGACTCCGCGAAGTTGACAGTGCCGCTATTGATGCTGCCGCTGATCCTCACGCGGCTGCCCTCCGGCACCGATGCCATCGGCAGCACGATCCGCAATTCATTGTCGACCAGGCTGTAACTCGCGAGGGGCGTGGCCGGCGATGTACCGACCGTCGCCGATAGGCTGCTGACTGAATCCACCCGGTTGGTGAATTGGAAAACCATCTGGTGGCCGGCACCGGCTGCACGCGGTTCAACGGTGACCGGTCCAGACTGCGCGAGGTTACGCGTGATGGGCAGATCGAAGACCCCGGCGGTACCGTGCGTTTTTCGGGATACAACGTTGAACAGGGCCAACGGCGCATAGCTGCTGAAGAAAGTACTGACGATGGAAGCCGCGCCATAACCAAACAAATTGCGCGCCAATATGAAGCAATGCAATGGCGCTCCTTCAACATATGAAGGATTTACGCCGAAATCGACGTAGAAGGTGGCGGGCGAGGCCAACGCCGTGCGTGTCTCCGCGGCAAGACTTCCGGAATCATCCTGACAGGTGAGGCGGTAGTCCAGGATCGGTGCTCCCCCATCGTCGGCCGGCGGCAGAAAAGCGATCGAAATGATGTCGTTGGAAGCGAAAGTGCCGGTTATGTTTGGCGCGCCGGGCAAGCCGGCGTTCAGATACTTGGCCACGCGACGCATCGTGCCATCGTCCGGTATCAGTGCGACAAACGCCGCTCCGCCGCCTGTCAGCGGCACGCCACCACGGTCCGCAAGCGCCTGGCTGAAATCGAACACCGCGGTAGCGGTGCCTGTCACGTTTGACAGGGTCATGGAAACATTGCCATTGTTGAGCCGCACATTGCCACTGGTCAGCGCGTCCAGCGCAAACGACGGCACGAGCACCAGTGTTTGCCAAGCCGTCTGGCCGGTGACGCCGTCATACTTCAGCACGTAGGTGAATTCACCGGTCTCTTCACTGGAGATGCTGCTGGCCACGATCACATCGCCGGCAGTATCGATGGCAACGAAATTCCGGATCGACGAGTAGTAGCTGGTTTCCGTACCGGAGAAATCGCGCTTCCACGCGACCGCACCGCTCGCGCCATTCAATCTCGCGACCGACACCGCGGTTGAGGCGATAAAGCCGAAGTTGGTCGGCGCCGCGGCGGGGCACGAGACGACAAAAACGTCGCCTTGGGAAAGTCGGACGATGCTGTTGGCATCCGCGGTGCACGCGGCGAGCGGAGCACTACCCGCCGGTGACGCAACGAGGACCGACCATTCAGGTGTCTGTGCGAACGAATGGATCGAGCCCGCTGCCACGACGGACGCTAGCGCAAACAACAACACGGCCCGCCAACCCCGCGTCAAGCGCGAGACACGGCGGATGCGACTTATCGTTGGATTCAAATGGGGGTAGAAACGCATAAGTGGTCAGGTCACGGCCTGAAAATCCCATCGTACCGGTATTCCATTGAAAAGAAACCCACCTGATCGGGTGGGTTTATCGCCGCGAAACGCATAGAGTGCGCGCAACCCGCCGTCAATGTTCCCTACCTCACCCGGTTCCGCCCTTCATTTTTTGCCCGGTACAACGCCGCGTCGGCTTCGGCAATCAGCGCG
>JBDTSU010000400.1:0-3419 GCA_039930965.1 Betaproteobacteria bacterium | reverse complement strand
CTCGGGCGAACCCGGCGGTTCCGCACCCGGCAAGACGGGATGAGGCGCCCGCTCCGTTGCCTGGCGCGCGGCGATGGTGATGCGAATCACCACCTCTTCGCTGACGGTCCTGGACCAGGCCTTCATTCCAAACGCTGAACGCTTGACCACCAGTTCCGCGGTCGCGTGGCAACTGGCGAGCTCGTGTTCCGTCGCGGCATCGCAGCGGGAATTGGTCACCGTCAATACCACCGGCCGCGTATGACCCACCAGCGTCAGGCTGCCCTCGATAAACCTCAGGTGACGTTCATCGAACACAAATCGCGATGACTTGAAGGCGATCGACGGATATTTTTCGACATCGAAAAATTCCGGGCCACGCGCCAGCGACTGCGCCTTGGCGTTGTTCGAGACCAGCGTCGTGGTATCGATGACGACGTCGATGCTGCCCTGCCGGGTCTCGCGGTCATAAAACAGCATGCCGGACGTGCGCAGGAACCGGCCATGCAACGGAAACAATCCCAGGAAGCGCACATCGAAATTCGCCGATGTATCGCGTGGGTCAATCGTGTAAGGGGCGGCGCTGGCGGTTTGCAGCAGCATCGCCGGCCATATCAGCGCCACGAACGCGAGCGTGCGGCGCCGACCGCGCGCGCTATTCATCATCCGGGCGGGATGCGGTGCGCTGCCAGTTTTCGAGGGCGCGACGGTCGCGTTTGGTCGGCCGGCCTTTGAAAATCGGCGCGGGCATGTCGCGCAATTCCGCCTGCAGCTTTTCGCGCGCGGCGATGCTCGCGGCGGTTTCCGTGAACAGTTCGCGGGCAATCGTCGCCGAGCCGCGTTTTTCGGACAGCGCTTTCACCGCCACGATGAATTCATATGGCGGCTTTCGCACCGTCACCTCGTCGCCGATCCTGACCGACTTGGCGGGTTTGGCGCGTTCGCCGTTAAGCTCGACGTGGCCGGCGGTGATCGCCCCGATGGACAGTTGCCGGGTTTTGTAGAAACGGGCGGCCCATAACCACTTATCCAGGCGCACCGACTGCAGGGGTTCACTCACCTATCGCGATTTCCCGTTGAGCTTTACCGTCGCCACATTCATCGGCAGCCCGGTGCCGGTATCGTATTCGGCGCCGGCCAGCACGCCGATCTTGGCGATTTCCTCGGCCGACTTGCGGCTCTTCCACACCGCGAACATGGCACCGAGCGCGAAATCGCGCCCCGAGCCGATCGACCAGAATTTGTCGAACTCGAACACTTCGCGCATCGAGTAGACGCCGAAGATGCCGCTGGAATTCACCACCAGCGCCGTCAGTTGCGAGGATTCGTAGGGGTCGTCTTCCTCTTCCTTGGGGTTGAGGAAGGCCTCGTCCTTCAGGATGGGGTGAATCTTGCGAAAGCTCTCGTAGATTTCCTCGCGGCCGTGGAACTTGAATTCCGGGTGCTTCTTCAGCAGGCTTTCGAGCACCAACTGGTGGGCGGCGCTGCCGGCAATGCCGAAGTAGGTATCGCCGTGTTTCAGGAGTTTCTCCGGCGCGGCATCATGGACGCTGGCCAGCCGCGTCGACCCGAAGGTGGTCAGCGTATCCCCGGCGATCACGACCAGTCCGTCCTTCTTGACAACAACGATAGTGGTCATATCTGTCCTTTCCCGTCCCGCAGGCAAGCGCGCGCGACTGCTATTATCGCCCCAATTGGCGAAACTCCAGCACCGGCGCGCTTTTCCGGGCATTTTTGGCCTGGAGGCCGCGTCCATGCTAGAGTCTGCCAAATTTTGCATCGGCCTGCGCCGCCTGCACGTTCCAAGCATAACCTGCCCGCCTATACTTACGCTCCCGGTATTCCGTTACACACCATAAACACGCCCCTAAGGAAGCTCTGATTAAGTCGAGTTCTAAGCCAGACTAGGCGCGAGTGCAAAAATATCGACGCCGCATATATTTGATACGCAAGGAGATATTTTTGTACGAGCAACAAAGTATGGCGACGAAATCGACTTAATCAGAGTTTCCCTAAACAAGAAAAGCACCCCTGTACGTGAAACTCATCGACATCAAGCGTGAAGAGTGGCCGGCCTTCCTGTGGTCGTTCGCGTATTTCTTCTTCCTGCTCTGCGCCTATTACGTCCTGCGCCCGGTGCGCGACGAGATGGCGATCCAGGGCGGTATCAAGAACCTGCCCTGGCTGTTCACCGGCACCTTCATCGGCATGCTGGTGGTCACGCCGCTGTTCGGCTGGATTTCCTCGCGCTGGCCGCGCCGCCAGTTCCTGCCGGCGGTGTATCTGTTCTTCGTCACCAACATCGCGCTGTTCTATTTCGCCATGGAAAGCCAGACCCTCGATCGGACGGCGGTGGCGGCGGGGTTCTTTATCTGGCTGTCGGTATTCAACTATTTCGTGGTCAGCGTGTTCTGGAGCTTCATGACCGACGTGTTCGACAACGGCGCCGCCAAGCGCCTGTTCGGTGCCATCGCCGCCGGCGGCAGCGCCGGCGCGATGGCCGGACCGGTGATCACGGCCTCGCTGGTGAAAGTGGTCGGCGTGCCCAACCTGTTGCTGATCTCGGCCTCGCTGATGTGCTGCGCAGTAGCGTGCATCATCGGCCTTGGGCGCTGGGCCACGCGGCAGGCGGCGGAAGGTCATCAGGATGAGGCCGCGCTGGGCGGCGGCGTGCTCGACGGCATCAAGCTCGCGTTCGCCTCACCGTACCTGCTGACCATCTGCGGCTACGTGGCGCTGCTGCAGTTGCTCGGCAATTACTTCTACCTCGAGCAGCTCCGCGTGGTGTCGGAATCGCTTACCTCGCCGGCCGAGCGCACCCAACTGTTCGCCCAGCTCGACCTCGGCGTCAATACCATCACCCTGCTCGGCCAGGTATTCATCACCAGCGCGCTGCTGCGGCGCATGGGCCTGGTTTTCTGCCTGATCCTGCTGCCGATACTGGGGGTCTTCACGCTCGGCATCACCGGGCTGATCCCGACGCTGGCGGTGATTTCGGTCTCGACCGTCATCCGCCGCGCCTGTGAATTCGCCATCGGCAAGCCGGCGCGCGAAATCCTGTTCACGGTGGTGTCGCGGCAGGAGCGTTACAAGGCCAAGAACGTGATCGATACCGTGGTCTCGCGTGGCAGCGACGTGGTCTCGACCTGGAGCCACGCCGGCCTGCGCGGCCTCGGCATGACCACCGCGCAGATGGCCTTTTCCGCCATTCCACTGTGCCTGGTGCTGATCGGCGCCGGCGTCTACCTCGGCCGCGAGCAGGACAAGCGCCGCGGGCGGGAAGCGATCATCCGCGGCAAGGACGCCAAGCTCGCCGCCACGGTTTGAGTGTGGTCCGCGGCGTGTGGCGCGTTGACTTGGGTGATCGAGTTCGGCACACTCGCCAGCTTGTACCGGTCCCTTGAACGCATCCTGGAATTACCCATAAAAATATGGAGGCA
>JBDTSU010000399.1:0-3423 GCA_039930965.1 Betaproteobacteria bacterium | reverse complement strand
TTTGAGCCGCACGCCACTGGGTCCCCGCCTACGCGGGGACGACGTATCTGAAGTAGTTGATTCACCAAATCAAGTCGCCGCATCAATGCAGGTAAACTCCAGCGTTGGTGCGCCTCACAGGCCGAAAATGGCTGAAAAAGCGCGCCAGTGCTTGTTCTCCATTTTCAACCCTGTCATTCCCGCGCAAGCGGGAATCCAATTTCGCGCCGCGCGTCGCCACGAACGACCCTAAGGGATTCGCCGAACTGGGATCCATCTCTTCTACGCGCATCAATGAATTGGTTGCCTCGGGCTCGATGTATTTGATCCAGGGCATTTAACAGTTCGTCTGCCCTTTCATTCCTCATTTTCCGCACTAGCACATTCTGCAACCCCAAGGCGCGCAAATTGCCCCTTCAGGAACAACACCATTGTGGTTTGGGTCGCGGAACTATAATTTGTTAAGGAATTGATCGAGTGTGCATACGCATACACGGTGTCACTACTTACTTGAGACAACCATGAATCACTGCTTTAGGATTTCCAGTCGCTGGCTTGGTGTATTCGCTTGTGTTTCACTGCTTGTACTGGCTAGCTGTGGTGGTGGGGGCGGAAATGATGGCCCTTCAGGCGCCAATACGCCGCCGCTGGTTATCGTTCCACCACCCGGCACGCTTTCGGAGTTTGCGGGGACCCCAAGTGGTGGAGGAAACCTGGATGGCGTGCCCGGCCGGTTTTGCGGAACGGCAGGCTTGGCGACCGATGCCGCAGGAAACGTCTACGTGGCGGACACGTGTAACAATTTAATCCGCAAAATTTCTTCAGGCAATGTCAGCACCGTAGCCAAGGAACAGATTGGATCACAGTATGGACCTGAAGTGGGCTCTACGTTTTACCGGCCCAAGGCCGTCGCCGTGGACAGTGCGGGCACAATTTACTTCTCGCAGAATTGCGCCATTCGAAAGATCTCGGTAACAGGGCAAATCAGCACGCTTGCTGGTTCGCACTCTCAATGCACTTGTAGCGATGGCACAGGAGAAGCGGCTCGTTTTGGTTACCCAGAAGCAATTGCAGCCGACGGCTTGGGCAACCTCTATGTGGCTGACCACTGCAATACTATTCGCAAGGTCACCTCTGCCGGCGTAGTGACCACGGTTGCGGGAATGGCTCTTAGCGATTCGTATGCCGAAGGTACGGGTGCCGACGCGCGCTTCAGTCGTCCCGAGGGAATCGCAGTCGATGTTGCTGGGAATCTTTACGTTTCGGATTCCGGCAATTTGTTGATCCGCAAGATCACGCCGTCAGGCTTGGCCACGACGCTGACGGGCATCAGACCCAACTTCGGTTATGTCGGTTCTATTGACGGCCCACCGGGGATCGCGAACTTCGTGAGACCCACTGACATGACCATCGATAGTCAGGGCAATCTGCTCGTGCTGGACCGCAATATTGTCAGAAAAGTGACGCCGGACGGCGTCGTAACCACGCGTGAGGCACGTTACGCAGATGGCACGATCGCATTACTGAACGGCGAAGGCATTACCGTTGACATGAACGGCAATGTCTTCGTGGCGGCAAATGGCGCTGTATACAAACTTGCCCCCGACGGTATCGTCAGCATCGCTGCTGGCGCACCTTCGCCTGTTTCCGGCTTTGCAGATGGCCTAGGCAGGGCCGCCAAATTTAACGAACCGGGCAACTTGGCGGTCGATGCGGGCGGCAATGTTTATGTGGCCGATATCAACAACAATGCCCTGCGCCGAATTACACCGGCAGGTAACGTGACGACGGTCGCCACCAACGTCGCCGCGAACACGGCATCGAATTTCCGCTCCGGGCTGCATTTTGACTTGACCATTGATCAAGTCGGAAATATTGTCATTACGGACGCGGTCTTGCATCTTGTCCGGCGGTTCATGCCAGACGGCACGCTCGTTACATTCGCCGGCAGCCAATGGCCGGATGGACAAATGGCGACGTGTGGCTTCGTGTGCTTTTACAACAGTGGCGCAAGTCGGCCAATGGCGATCACGGGCAATGGCTTGGGCGATTTTTATGTCGTAGACAATAGCCGCATTCGCAAGGTCGGGCTGACCGGAGGCGACTCAATCTTCACCTGCGGCGGCAGCGAGTTTTGCCAAGCTTCACAGGGATTGTATCCGCAGGGTCTCGTTCGAGATTCAGCGGGCAACTTGTACAACCTTCAAAGGCATGCTGTTGTAAAGATCTCACCTGCTGGTGTGGTGGCAGTCATTGCAGGCGATGCGCTGCAAACTGGATTTGTCGACGCAGTTGGCCCTCTTGCCCGGTTCAGCTTTCCTACGCACCTGGCAATCGATGGCCACGACAATATCTTTGTCGCTGACACGGCAAACAACGCTGTGCGCAAGGTAACGCCATCCGGCGTGGTAACCACGATCGCCGGTAGCCCGGGACTGCGTGGCATTAAGGTGGGCGCACTGCCAGGGAGCCTTTTGAATCCAACCGGTATCGCGGTCACGCGGGACGGCAAAACGATATACGTCGTCTCCTACCATGCCGTACTGAAAATTGAACCTTGACGAGACGGGATGTTCGTCCGCTGTCGTACCGGGTTGGTGCAATGACGGGGTAATCAGCGCTGGCAATTCTCGACATCCGCGCGAATCGATGCCAGCCATGCTTCGCAGGTGGCATCCATCGGCGGTGCCGTTAACGCGACGATTTTCCGTTGCGATGTTGACCAGCATGCCACGTGTTTCGGCCAGACCGTGTCGGCGCGTTCGCTGATGGCGGCGAGCGTTTCAGCGTTCGCGAGCCGCGGACGTACCAACTCAAGGCGCGTCGCCATGCCTTTGCAGAATTGTTCCTGCCGCAGCTGGACTTCCGACAATAGGGTCGGCACCACGCGGTGCAAGTAAGGCTGTTTCTGTACCGGTTCCAGCACGATGCCGCCCTGCGCGTTGCGGGCCATTACCACGGCGCCGTCGTTTTCCGGTACCAGCAGCATGGTCAGGCCCGGATGACTCTCGGCCCACGGCGCGATGGACTGCGTGATCAGGCGCATGCCGTCCTGCGCACTCCATGACGTGCGAAGAATACCGAATAACACGCCGCTCCCAGTCGCGGCGGCAAGCGCCAGAACGACGGTCGCGATGGTGCGCACAGGCGGAATTCGGGTGACGGAGGCGGGCGGCCGCGACAGATGGACGCCGATCGCCAGCGCCAGCCACGCAACCGGCCCGTACGCGAGGCGCCCGCCTTCGCCGAGCGAACTCATCGCGCCGATATTAAGTAGCGTCGCCAATGCCAAACCGCCGCTGGCGCCGGCCAGCGCCAGTGTCAGCCGCCATGTCGGCGCGGGCCCGGCGAATAGCTTGAGGACGAGACCGGAAACACCGCAAGCGAGGTAAACGCCGGCGAGCAGTGGTGTGGCCGATGCAAGCGCGGACCACCACGGACCAA
>JBDTSU010000398.1:0-3445 GCA_039930965.1 Betaproteobacteria bacterium | reverse complement strand
GCTATCTCGAAAGCCGCATTCCGGTCACCGCCCTCTACCGCCCGCCGAAACAGGCGTGGCTCGAACCGCTCATGCAGGCAGGCCGCGTGCGCGGCGGCGGCAACACGGCGGCGGCGGATGCGGGTGGCATCAAGACCCTTCTCAAGACCCTGAAAGCCGGAGGAAACATCATCATCCTGCCGGACCAGGTACCGGCACCCGGGCAGGGCGGCGATGGCGTCTGGGCAGACTTCTTCGGCCGGCCCGCGTTTACCATGACGCTGCTGCCGCGGCTCGCATGCTCCACCGGGGCGACAGTGCTGTTCTTCTTCGCCGAACGGCTGCCCAAAGGGGCCGGCTACCACGTTCATATCGAACCGATGACCGAAGCATTCTCCCGCGACCGGCAGATCGCCGCGCGCCAGACCAACGCAATGGTCGAAAAGCTGGTGGCGATGGCGCCCGCCCAATACCTGTGGGGATACAATCGGTACAAACACCCTGCCGGCGCTCCGATGGCGCCCGAACAATAATCCGAACATGCGTTTTGTCCTGTTGATACTCTGGTGCCTGCGATGGCTGCCGCCCGCATGGGTGGCGGCGCTCGGCAACGGCCTGGGCGGATTGCTGTTTCATTGGGGCCGCAAGCGCGTCACCCTGATCAACCTGGCGGCGTGCTTTCCCGAGATGGCGGAAGCCGAGCGGATGCGCATCGGTCGCGGGGTGTTCCGCAATCTGGCACGATCGACGCTGGAACTGGGCCGGCTCTGGTATGCGCCGGTGGACGTGGCCCTGGCCGACGTCAAGCTCGTCGACCGGCACCTGATGGACGAATGGTCCGGCAAGGTGCCAATCATCGTGCTGGCGCCGCATTTCGTCGGGCTCGACATGGGCGGCGCGCTGTTCTCGCGCCACTATCCTCGCGCTTTCTCCATGTACTCCGAGCAGAAGAACAAGGTCTTCGACCGGGCCCTGCGCCAATCGCGCAAGCGCTTCAGCGATGCCCTGCTCATCACCCGCCAGCAAGGGCTGCGCCCGGTATTGAAGGCACTGAAAGAAAAGCGCGCGTTCTATTACTTGCCGGACATGGACTTCGGCGCAAAGGATGCCGTGTTCGTCGACTTCTTCGGCATCAAGACCGCGACGGTGACTGCCATGTCGAGGCTCTGCGCGATCACCGGCGCGAAAGTCATCCCGCTGGTCACCCGCCAGCACGACGTGGGCTACGAGGCGCGCTTCTATCCGGCATGGGAGGATTTTCCTTCCGGCGATGCGGAGGCCGACGCGCGCCGCGTCAACGCCTTTCTGGAGGAACGAATCCGCGAGATGCCGGACCAGTATTTCTGGGTCCACAAACGCTTCAAGACGCGCCCGCCGGGTGAAGCATCTATCTATTAGTGCACACGCGGATCGGTACGTCCGCCGACTTCATTTTTCAATCGCGTGGCAGGTTGTGTTGCGCGCCGATGCACGGCGCAAACTACACCAAGCCGGATCAATATGATTAAATGAGCGGCATAAGCGGAGAGGAGGGAACACAAACATGGCTCAATTCCAGGTCCTGTTGCGCGGCGAGCACTTTTTGCTGAACCGGGAAGGTAAGGAAGGCTGGTACGGTTTCATCAAGACGGTCTATGTGCAATCGGAGACTGAGGATTCCGCGTGCGAGTATGCCGTAAAGCAGGCGATCTCCGATCCCGAGTTTCGCGCCTCGGTGCGGAATCCCCCCGACAAGCCGCCGGCGATGAACGTCGAAGACTGTTCCGTGATTGAAAAAGACCCGGACCTTCAGGACAGTCCGTTCATTTACACCCCCGAATAGAAACCCGCCCATTGGCTCAGTTGGCATTGCGCTTCACCAAAATGCACGGCCAGGGCAATGATTTCGTCATGCTCAATGGCGTCACACAGCAAATTTCGCTGACGGCGGCCCAGATTCAGCGCATCGCCGACCGCCACGTCGGCGTCGGTTGCGACCAGTTGTTGCTGGTTGAGCGCGCCACCACGCCGGACGCCGATTTCCGCTATCGCATCTTCAACGCCGACGGCGGCGAGGTCGAGCAATGTGGCAACGGCGCGCGCTGCTTCGCCCGGTTTGTCCGCGACGAGGGCCTCACGACCAAGGATGAGATCCGCGTGGAAACGCTTTCCGGGGTGATCGTGCCGCGCATCGGCGCCGACGGCCGGGTGACGGTGAACATGGGGCCGCCGCGATTCACGCCCGCTGAAATTCCTTTCAGGGCCGAGGTCGAGGCGCTCAAATACGCGCTCGATGTGCGCGGCACCCACATTTCCATCGGTGCGGTCTCGATGGGCAATCCGCACGCGGTTCAGGTAGTCGCAAACGTCGATGCCGCGCCGGTGCGCGAGGCCGGGCCGCTGATCGAACACCATGAGCGCTTTCCCGCACGGGTCAATGCCGGCTTCATGCAAATTGTCGGCCGCGATCATATCCGCCTGCGGGTGTGGGAGCGCGGCGCGGGTGAAACGCTGGCGTGCGGCACCGGCGCGTGTGCCGCCGTGGTCACGGGTATCCGCTGGGGCCTGCTCGATGCCCGGGTGATCGTCGAAACCCGCGGCGGCGAACTCACGGTAACATGGCAGGGCGGCGCAGACCGCACCGCACCGGTGATGATGTCGGGCGCCACCGCCACCGTGTTCAAGGGTGAAATTGAAGTCTAGAAGATAAGGCCAGCCAACGTGTCAAATGTACTGAGCACCGAACAAGTCGCGGAATTCCTGAGGGCCCACACGGATTTCTTCGAGCAACACGTCGATGTGTTGCTGAATATCAATGTCGCCCATCCGCACGGCGGCCGCACGGTTTCGATACCGGAGCGGCAACTGATCGCCACCCGGGAAAAGGTCAAGCTGCTGGAGACCAAACTCGCCGAGCTGATTCATTTCGGCGAGGAAAACGACGCGCTGTCCGACAAGATCCATGGCTTGGCACTCAAGCTCATCGACTGCGCCACGCTCGACCAACTGATCGATACCGTGTACCTGGATCTGCTGGACAATTTCCAGGTGCCGCATGTCGCCGTCCGCTTCTGGGATGTCGTGCTACCCGAGGTGCCCTCGCCGGAATTCCTGCCGGTCGGCGCGGAATTGAGCCGCTTCGTCGATGCGATGAAAGGGCCCTATTGCGGAAGCCACCCCGTATATGAAACGCACCTCTGGTTCGGCGAACACGCGCCACACCTGAAATCGTATGCACTGGTGCCGCTGAAAGCCGGCCGGACCTTCGGGCTGCTATTGATGGCATCGGAAAACGCCGAGCGGTTCTATGCGGATATGGGTACGGTGTTCCTGGGCCGCATCGGCGATGTGCTGGCGCATTGCCTCGCACGCCAGGTGACGTTTGTGCCGCTTGCCCCGACCCTGGCGGTGCCCGAGCCGCCCCCCGCGCCTGTATCGGCGTGAACCCGCCGCCAATGGACGCTTCCATTGAGCGGTACCTGAATTT
>JBDTSU010000397.1:0-3464 GCA_039930965.1 Betaproteobacteria bacterium | reverse complement strand
CGCCTCCGACATCGATACCGAGACCCTAACGTTCGCCGAGCGCGGCATGTATCCGCTCGCCAAGCTCACGGGACTGACCCGCACGCAGGTCAGGCGATATTTTCTGTGCGGCAGCGGCAGGAACGACGGCCTTGCCGTTGTCCGCCCGGAAATCCGCGCGCTCATCGATTTCCGCCACGTGAATCTCAGCGACTCATCGTGGCAGGTGCCGGACCGGCTTGACGCCATCTTCTGCCGCAATGTGATGATCTATTTTTCGCGGGCCAGTCAGGGCGAGGTGTTGCACCGGTTTGCGCGGCACCTCGCGCCTGATGGACTGCTGTTCGCGGGCCATTCAGAAAACATCCTCTACGTCGCCGGCGACGCCTACCGCAGTCACGGCAAGACCATCTACCAGGTAACCGGCGCGGCGGAAACATGAGCCGCGCCCGACACGGCCGGCCGGCGCCGGCACGCACCCCCGACAGCTACTTTGACAACGCCTTCAAATGCGAGGCCGTCAAGATCCTGCCCGGCGAGTACTACGCCACCGACCGCGACATCGTGCTGGTGACGGTGCTGGGCTCGTGCGTCGCCGCCTGCATACGCGATCGCGTCACCGGCGTCGGCGGGATGAACCACTTCATGCTGCCGCGCGACGACAACCGCCATCCGCTGTCGCGTTCGGCGCGTTACGGCGCCTTTGCCATGGAAGTCCTGATCAACCAATTGCTGCGTAGGGGCGCGCGCCGCGAATCGCTGGAGGCCAAGGTGTTCGGCGGCGGTGCGGTCATCGCCGATTTCACCACGCTAAATATCGGCAAATCGAATGCCACCTTCGTGACCGACTATCTGAAGAAGGAAGACATCCAGGTGGCCGCCGAGGACCTGATGGGCACCGAGCCGCGCAAGGTCTATTTCTTCCCGCGCAGCGGCCGCGTGCTGATGCGGGTCATCAAGCGCATGCACAACCGCACGATCCTCGATCGCGAGGATTCCTACACGCAGGTTCTTAACACGCTGCCGCCGGGCGGCGAAATCGAGATATTCAAATGAAAATCAAGGTACTGGTCATCGACGATTCGAGCGTCATCCGCAGCATCATTTCGGAGATCATCAACGAGCAGCCGGACATGATGGTGGTCGGCTCGGCGCCCGACCCGCTGGTCGCGCGCGAGATGATCCGCCAGTTGAATCCGGATGTGCTGACACTCGATATCGAGATGCCGCACATGAACGGCCTGTCGTTCCTGAAGCGCCTGATGCGGCTGCGGCCGATGCCGGTGGTGATGCTGTCCTCGCACACCCAGGAGGGGTCGGAAATCGCCTTTCGCGCGCTGGCGCTGGGTGCGATCGATTTTGTCGGCAAGCCCTTGCTGGGCGCGGGCAGCGCCCACGAAAACTATGCGCGCGCCATCACCGCGACCATTCGCGGCGCGTATGCGGCGCGCGACAGTGTGCAGCGCACCGATGCCCAGAAGGCGCCCGATGCCGAGGTGCTGCTGCCCGCGCTGGCCAATGACACCATTGGCGAAAGCAAGGTCATCGTCATCGGCACGTCGACCGGCGGCGCCGAGGCGGTTCGCGAGGTGCTCGGCCGAATGCCCGCCGATTGCCCGCCGGTGCTGGTGTCGCTGCACATGCCGGTGGCCTTCACGCGCCATTTTGCCGACCGGCTCGACAAGCAGTGCAAGGCCACGGTGAAGGTCCCGCAGGACGGCGAGCCGGCGCTGCCCGGTCACGTCTACATCGCGCCCGGCGATGCGCACATGACGGTCCACCGCTACGGTACGCGCGGCTTCGGTATCCGGCTGGAAGGCGGCGCGCAACGGCCGTCGGTGGACCAGTTGTTTTTGTCCGCCGCACAGGAAGCGGGAGCGGACGCGATCGGCGTCATCCTCACCGGGATGGGCGAGGACGGCGCCGATGGCTTGCTGGCGATGCGCGCGGCCGGCGCTTACACCATTGCACAGGACGAGGACACCAGCATGGTATTCGGCATGCCGCGGGCGGCCGCCGAAAGGGGCGCCGCGATCGAGGTCGCGCCGCTCGGGCTGATCGCAAAGCTCGTGCTGGGGCATCTCGCGTCCGGCGCCCCGGCGTCTGCGCCTTTGCAGTCCCTCGCCGCCTGAGATGCACGGGACCTTCGCAGCGTTGTGGCCCTCGAGGCCGCCAGCGCAGCGGCGCCGGTCGACGCGGCGGCGTTACGGGCGGCGATCCTGCAGGTGGTGCCCGCCGGGGCGCGACGAGGCCCGGCATGCGTCCGGCTGCGACAAGGGGCACTGTGTCGGCTGGCAGATCCGGCGCGCGGCGACCGCGGCGGTGAACAATCCCGGCGTGGTGCGGCATACAATGCCGTATGCCTGTCCTTACTCGTCCGACGCGTCGGGGCATGGTGTGACGCTGTGTTGCGGCTTCGGACATGCCGCGCAGCCCGCCGCGCTTTGCGTCGATATCGCCCTCTAGGAATTGCATGGCCATCCGCGTGCTGATTGTCGATGACTCGCCCATCATGCAACGGCTGCTGGCGGCGACCATCGATGGCGAGGACGACCTCAAGATCGCCGGCGTGGCCCGCGACCCGTTCGAGGCACGCGACATGATCAAGGTGCTCAAGCCCGACGTGATCACGCTCGATGTGGAAATGCCGCGCATGGATGGCATCACCTTCCTCGAGAAGCTGATGCGCCTGCGGCCGATG
Source organism: Betaproteobacteria bacterium (assembly GCA_039930965.1). Lineage (GTDB taxonomy): Bacteria > Pseudomonadota > Gammaproteobacteria > Burkholderiales > Usitatibacteraceae > UKL13-2. The sequence continues at coordinate 784 of JBDTSU010000397.1, read as the reverse complement.
CCAGTGGTGATGGTGTCGTCGCTGACCGAATCTGATGCCGGCATCACGCTGCGCGCGCTGGAACTGGGCGCCGTCGATTTTGTCACCAAGCCCAAGGGAAACGCGCGTGCCGGCTTCGCCGAATTCGGCGTGGAACTTTGCGAGAAACTGCGTGCGTCGGTGTCCGCGCGGCTCAAGCGACCACATGCGATTCCGCCGCCGCCGGGCGCAGCGCCGGTGTCATTTCAGCCGCTCGGCTTGATTGCCATCGGCGCATCGACCGGCGGCACCGAGGCGCTCAAGGAAGTGCTCGCCCGCCTGCCGTCGAATTCACCGCCGGTGGTCATCGTCCAGCATATGCCGGAGATGTTCACGCGCATGTTCGCGGGCAGCCTCAACAGCATCTGTGCACTGAAGGTAACCGAGGCCGTCAACGGCGAATCCCTCCTGCCCGGTCATGCCTACATCGCGCCCGGCAACTGGCATGTCTCGATAAAAAGAGTCGGCAGGCACCTGCAGTTTCGCACCACTCAGGAAGACCCGGTCAATCGCCATCGTCCTTCGGTTGACGTGCTGTTTCATTCGGTCGCCGGACAAGTCGGGCAGCATGCCGTGGGGGCGCTGCTGACCGGTATGGGCCGCGATGGCGCCGACGGCATGGGTGCCCTGAAACGGGCCGGCGCCTTCACCATCGCCCAGGACCGCGACACCTGCGTGGTCTTCGGCATGCCGAAGGTGGCGATCGATGCCGGGCATGTGACTTGCGTCGCGCCGCTCGAGGATATCGCCGGACACATACTGAATG
>JBDTSU010000396.1:0-3471 GCA_039930965.1 Betaproteobacteria bacterium | reverse complement strand
CCGGGACCCAATTTTTGTAAGCTATTGATGCGCTCGCAGAATTGGACCCCGGCCTACGCCGGGGCGACAATAATTTGAGGTTTCGAGAAGTTCCCATCAGGGTCGACAGGAAACGGGACCCGCACGAGCCGAAGTGCCATGAGAGTGCCCGCCTTTGCTACCTAGGCCGCTCCCCCGCCCCGCACCAGCGCCCCCTTCCCGCCCTGCTTGCCGGCATACATCGCCGCATCCGCCGCCTTCATCAAAGCAGCGGCATCGATCCCATCCCCCGGCGCCACCACGTACCCGATCGTCACGCCCACCGCGCACGCATGCTTTGCGAGCAGGAACGGCTCGCGAAACAGCGCCACCAATTTCTCGCCCAGCTCCGTCGCCTGCTGCTCGCTCTGCAGTCCCGCCGCCATCACCACGAATTCATCGCCGCCGGTGCGCGCGATCGCATCGCTGCTGCGCACCGCCGTACGCAAACACCGGGCGATGATGCCGAGCAATTCATCGCCGGCGTCGTGGCCGTATTGATCGTTGACGGGCTTGAAGCCATCCAGGTCGAGCATGTAGATCGCCAGTCCCTGCTGCGGCGTGCAGCGCGGCAGCGCCTCGGCGAGGGCGGCATTCAGGCCGCGGCGATTGTAGAGTCCCGTCAGCGCATCGCTGTGCGCGAGCGAATGCAGCGCGTCACGCTCGCGGCTGGCAGTCTGCGCGGCCTGGTGTGCGGCGGCGGCGCGCAAGAGAACGATGCGCATGAAGATCAGCATGTCGAGCGTCGCGCCGAATTGCAGCGCGTGCATGGTCCAGAAATTGGCGCCGAGCAGTCCCGTCACCACGCCGTAGAGAACGATGCCGGCCAGCAGGCTCGTCAGCCAGGCGACGATGAAATAGGTGCCGACGCTGTCGCCGCGCCGCACCCGCGCCAGCGCGCCGGGCACACCGAGCAGGGCGGGCAACAGCCCGAGCACGCCCATCACCAGCGCCAGCAGGCGATTGCTCAGCAGGTCCGCCGCGAACAGCACCGCGAACATCACCAGTGCCGCCGCGAGCATGCGCATCGCGCGCCGCAGCGGCGCGCTCATGTCGGCGCCGAGGATGCCCTCGATGAACAACGCCGTCGCGCACGCCGTCAGCAGCGCGGCAATGCCGGCGGTGTGCGTCTCCAGCCACGGATTGTCCGTCCACAGGTAAAGGCTGCCGAAGCCGAACAGGTGCGCCATGAACAGCAGGTTGCAGACGATGAGCAGCGCGTACTTGCCATAGACGCTGTCGGCGAGGCTGATCCATTGCTGCAGGCTGAACAGCAGCAGGCAGAGCCCGATGGCCATCAACATGCCCTGCAACAGGAATTCGTTGTTGGCGCGCTGGTGAAACGCACCCGGCGTGGAAATCCGCACCGGCAGGATCAGCGAATTGCGGGTATCGATACGCATCAGCAACTCGTATTGCCTGCCGGGCGCCAGGTCCAGCGCGACCGCCGGCGCGCGGCTGATCAGCGCGCGCCCGGTGAAGGGCTGCAGGTTGCCCAGCACGGCAATGTGCTGCCCCTTGCCGTCCGCGGCGAGATAGACATCGATGCGGTTCAGCAACGCGTAATCGACATCCAGAATCCACTTGCCCGCCGATTGCGGCGCCACCCGCAGCGGCAGGCGCAACCACACCGGCACCTGGCTGAATCCCATCGCGGCATAGGCGGATACCGGCGACGTGAATTTATCCAGCCGGGTGAGCGCGCCGTCGAGGGTCAAGGTGCGGTCCGGGTCGGTCAATACCGTCAAGGCAGGCCAGGCTTCGATTGTCGGCGTGCGGTCGTCGAGCACCAGCGGCTCCGCGCGGTCCGCGCCGCTGTGCCCACTGAACGCGGCGAGGAGCAGGCTCAGCCAGAAATACGACCAGCGCGATGGGTCGATACGCCTCGACATGGGACGGGCAATGTTCTGCAGGAAGGGATTGGCAAAGAGTATAAGGGGCAAACAAATGGCGGGGTGATTGGCGTTCATGCGGCGCGCGGAACTCCAGCATGGGCGCGGCTTGCGGGGCGATATTGGCTTGCAGGGCGCGCCGGTGCTGGAGTTTGGCCAACTCTGTCTTTATTCATGAATGCGATTGAAGCAATTTCGAGACGTTGCGTAGTTGCGAAGGTTGGGTTAGACGCGAAGCGGCGTAACCCAACTTATCTTCCAGGTTGAGCCATTGCCTGTTGGGTTACGGCTTCGCCTAACCCAACCTACGGTCCAACGCGACTTGGCCAAGTTGGCGCTTAGGGGCCTCTGCAGGCGAAAGCTAATCTTTCAACAAATCCAATCGCCGGATCAAGAAAACTCGTCATTGCCGCGAACCCCCACAATCCTTGCGCCAGGCGGGCAAGACAAAATCTGGAGGACTCGAAAACTGAATCAGGGACCGTCCTACATGCCCATCGCGCGCACGGCGCATAATCAAGCTGAAACGCATTCGTGTCGCCATGACACTATCCGGACTGCGCAAACATGCCGCCTGAGCCGAAAGTCGCCGCCGCACCTGCAGAGCGCCCGTCCCGGGACGAAGGCCGGCGCGATCAATTGCGTTTCAATGCCGAGCTGGTCGAAGCCATCGGCAACCCGGTTTACCTCAAGGACCTGAACGGCAGGTTCATCTGCGTCAACCGCGCGTGGGAAACGTTTTACGGCATCCGCCGCGAAGACTGCATCGGCAAAAGCGTGCACGACGTGTTTCCGAAAGAAGCCGCCGACATGCATGCCGCGCAGGACGCCGCCCTGCTGGGCGGGTCGCCCCCGCGCGTCTATGAAGTCCGGGCGAAGTCCGCGGACGGCGAGATGCGCGACACCGTGCATTACAAATCGATCTTCAGCCGCGCCGATGGCACGCCCGCCGGCGTCATCGGCAGCCTGACCGACATCACCTCGCTCAAGCGCGCCGAAGCCGCGTTGCGGCTGAGTGAAAAGCAGATGCGCCTGATCAGCGACAACGTGCCGTCGCTGATCGCCTATTTCGATTCCGCCCTGCGCTGTTTTTTTTGCAACAAGGCGTACGCGGAATGGTTTGGCGGAACGCCCGGCGAATTCCAGGGCAGGCATCTGCGCGAAGTCATCGGGGCGGACGTGTTCGCGGAGATCGAGCCGCAAGTTGCCCGCGCCGTCGCGGGCGAGCACGTCACTTACGAGCGCCCGCACCGCATGAAAGACGGCAGCACCGGGTATCTCCAAGTGGCCCTCGTACCCCATCTCGACGGCACCGGCAACGTCGCCGGTGTGTACTCGCTGCTGGCCGACATCACCGATCGCAAGCGCGAGGAGGCGAAGCTCGCGCACTCGCGCGAACGCATGCACTTTGCGTTGCAAGGGTCGAACCTGGCCCTGTGGGATGCCGACGTGCCAAATAACGAGATTTACTTCGACGCCGAGTGGGCGGCGATTCTCGGCTATCCGCCCGAGGAAACGACGATTAGCACCAAGGCCTTGCTGGCGCGTGTCCACCCCGACG